>PBTS01000022.1:0-12061 GCA_002729175.1 Fidelibacterota bacterium | reverse complement strand
CTGGGGTTGTAAGTATTGATGGAGAACTTACCGGAATGGAGTCTGGCCGACAGGTAAGGTATAGAAGTTTGAACAAAATCAGCGGAAGCATTGCAGTAGGTGTTGAATCATTGATTTCTGAAAAATATCTCACTTTCTGGAACTGCTATCTTAATTATCAGTTCTTCTCAGCTTCAGTCAGACTATCTCAAAGGCCTGATCCTTTTTCTCCTTTCTTCCGCGGTGTTGAAATTCGTTTGGGATTATCTCATATCTTTTGAACTTAGGTGATGATAAAAGTGATAAACTAAAGATAAATGTTTTGCCCCGAATGCCAATCTGAATTCACCAGTGATATCTCATTCTGCAATGACTGTAGTGTATCCCTTGTTGAGACACTGCCGGAGCTTGAGACTGTTTCATGGAGTCCGGTAAAAGAATATCCCGGCTATATCCCGGCAGAGATGGCTAAAACTGTTCTGGTGGATGAGAATATACCCAGTTTTATAAAGGGTGATTTTCTATCCACTGCATATGGCATTAAAACCTGGGAGGCGGCGGGCGGAAAGGCTGTTCTTTTTGTACCTGAAGAATATGTTGAAAAGGCAACTTCTATCATCGAAAACGTTTTAACTGACGACTGATGAGTAAATCTTTCCAAGCTATAAAGGGGACTAAGGACTTGCTTCCTGTCGATACGGCGCGGTGGCGCGAATTCGAAACTGCTATTCATGAAACTATGAACCAGTGGGGTTTCGGCGAGATTAGAACACCCATTTTTGAAAAGACAGAACTTTTCTCCAGGAGTGTGGGCGAAGAGAGTGATATCGTATCCAAACAGATGTATACTTTCACCGATCAGAGTGATACAAGCCTGACCTTGCGTCCTGAACTGACTGCACCAACCATGAGAGCATACATTCAGCACAATATGGCTCGGGAAGGAGCCCTAACTAAACTTTACTACATGGACACACTTTTTCGGCAAGAGAGGCCACAGGCAGGGCGATTGAGACAGTTCAATCAGTTCGGAGCAGAAGCCATCGGCTCTCCCCATCCGGAACAGGATGCAGAAGTTATTGCATTGGTTTGCGCCATTCTTAACAAGCTTGGTGTAGCCAATCTTACAGTGCTCGTCAACACAGTAGGGTCATCTGAGTCGAGAGAACAGTACCGTTCCGAGCTCGTCAATTTTCTCACCCCCCTTAAGAATGAACTCTCGGAGACCAGCCAGAAACGGTTGAAGTCAAACCCTCTCCGCATCCTTGACACGAAAGATAAAAAAGAAGTCGCTCTTCTTTCGGACGCACCGGACATCCTCAACAGCCTCAATTCAGAAGATCTTCACCATTTCGAGAAAGTTCAAGGATTTCTCAACGAACTGGGCATTGCCCACGTATGTAGCAACAAGCTTGTTCGAGGTCTCGACTATTACACAAGAACTACATTCGAAATCACCAGTCCCGATGTGGGTGCCCAGAATGCACTTTGCGGTGGTGGCCGCTACGACGAACTCATAGAACAACTGGGCGCGAAACCGACACCTGCTGTCGGTTTCGCGGCCGGTATTGAGCGCATTATGCTGGCTCTTGGCGAAAAACAGGATGAGACGACGAAAAAAGTGACGGTATACATTGTCACCGCAAGTGAGAGTGCGGTGGACAGTCTGTTTCGCCTGGCTAACGAGTTGAGACAAAACGACATTTCAACTTCTTTTGATACACTGAGGCGCAGTGTAAAGGCACAAATGCGAGAAGCGAACCGGCTGACCGCGACACACGCCGTTATCGTCGGTGACGAGGAGATAGCTGACAGTTCCGCNAAAGTAAAAAATCTCAAAACAGGAGAACAAAACGCCATCTCCATGAGCGATCTCGTGTCACACCTTAAATCCCTCTAAAACCTTAATTTCTCAGAACATTCTCTTTACTGGATAATCGGTGTTGACTTTGCTCTTGTCCATCGTAATTTTTCGCGCGTAAAGGAACCACTATGCCTGATACACCCCTAATAATAGTTGAATCTCCATCAAAAGCTAGAACCATTGAAAGGTATCTAGGTGGTGAATACCGCGTTCTGGCATGTAACGGCCATGTAAAAGATCTCCCCAAAAAGAACCTTGGGGTAGATATCACCAACAATTTTGCGGTTGAATATGAAATTTTGTCCGAGAAAAAAGATATCGTCAAAAAGTTGAAGAAATCTGCGGCCAACGCTCCATCTATCTATATAGCAACAGATCCGGATCGGGAAGGTGAAGCCATTGCCTGGCATGTAGCCTCGGAGCTGAATGGTAAATCGGGAAAAGTGCACCGCGTTCTCTTCAATGAGATCACAGCTGACGGTATCCGTACCGGCATGGATAGCCCCAGAGAAATCAACCATGATCTGGTAAACGCTCAACAGGCACGTCGGATCATTGACAGGATTGTTGGGTTCAAGGTTTCTGAATTCCTCTGGAAGGTACTTTATAGCGGCCTTAGCGCCGGCCGTGTCCAATCGGTGGCTCTCCGTCTTGTATGCGAGAGACACGAAGAAATTATCAACTTCAAGCCAGAGGAATACTGGATTCTTGAAGTCGAATTGATGACAAAGGGCGGTGAAACATTCACGGCCCGTCTCCACAAAGTGGACGGTGAAAATATTGAGCTAAAAAACGAAGTGGCAATCAATGAAATTATTTCGAAACTGGAGAATGAATCATTCATTGTTGATTCAATAAAGAAAAAAGAAGTTCGCCGCAAGCCGTATGCCCCTTTTATTACCAGCACCATTCAGCAGGATGCCGCCACACGTCTAAAATATTCACCTGCCAGAACCATGCGCCTGGCCCAACGCCTTTATGAGGGTGTGGAAATGGAGAGCGGTGAGCCCACAGGACTTATCACATATATGAGGACAGATTCAACACGTTTGGCTCCCGCTGCTGTTGATGGAGCTCGGCAATTCATTTCTTCACAGTACGGTGAACAGTATCTTCCTGAAAAAAACAACGTGTACGGTCAACAAAAAAAGAATATACAGGATGCCCATGAAGCGATCCGCCCCACTGATCCAAACAGAACACCCGAAATGGTAAAAGGACATCTTGAAAATGATGAGTTCAAACTATACGATTTGATCTGGCGTCGGTTCATCGCCTGTCAAATGAATCCGTCAATTTTGGATCAAACAACAATTGAAATCAAAGCTGGGGACGCACAATTCAGAGTCAGTGGTTCGGTTGTAAAGTTTGACGGTTTTCGTAAAGCCTACCCTGCTCTGGAGAAAAAGGAAAATCCTCTCCTCCCTTCTGATATTTCAGAAAACGAAAAACTGGATAGAAAGCAGTTCCTCCCGGAGCAGCACTTTACAAAACCACCTCCCTATTATACTGAAAGTTCTCTGATTAAGGAGTTAGATAAGCAGGGAATTGGTCGTCCGAGTACTTTTGCTGAAACCCTGTCCCGACTGCAAAAGCGACAGTATGCTACCAAAGATAGACAAAAACTGATTCCCACGGAAGCAGGGCTCACCGTAAATAAAGTCCTCATCGAAAATTTGCCTGACATTTTCAATACAGGTTTTACGGCGCGAATGGAAGAGGAACTTGACGAAATTGAATCAGGAGATCAGGACTATATTGAAGTTTTACATGATTTCTACAAACCTTTCCACTCTTCCATGGAATCGGTAGAAGAGCGACGGAAAGAAATAAAAAAATCCCTCATGGAAGAGACCGAAGAGTCCTGTGAAAAATGTGGAAGTCCCATGGTAATCAAATGGAATCGACGCGGGGAAAAATTTGTCGCCTGCTCGGGCTTCCCTGAGTGTCGCAATGCAAAATCACTCCATGATGATGCTGAACCGGAAACCATTGAAAAACCGTGTCCTAAATGCGGGAGTACTCTTCAGGTAAAACGAGGCAGGTTCGGACGTTATATTGGTTGTGAAAAATATCCGGATTGCCGCCACACCGAATCCATTAGCACTGGCATTGCTTGTCCTCGAGATGATTGCGAAGGAGAAATGGTTGAGAAGTCCAGCAGAAAAGGAAAAATCTTTTTTGGGTGTAGCCGTTACCCTGATTGTGATCACGCATCGTGGTACAAACCAATTCTTCAACCTTGTGAAGCTTGTGAAAACCATTACATTGAAGAACGAGTGAACAAAACCAAAGGCAAATTTTATCTTTGTCCCGAGTGTAAGACTGAGACAGAATTTGTTGAAGAAGCTGAAGTATAACATTATCCTCACCACCTTTCTGGCCAGTGCAATACTGGGGCAAACAGATGCCGGAAAGGAAACTCTCATTTCGGAGCTTGAAGGAACCTTAATGGCTCCCTGTTGCTGGAGTGGTACTGTAGCTGACCACGGCAATCCGGGTATGGAAGAAAAGATACGTGAACTTGTATCTCAAAATAAAACCAAAGAAGAGATTGTAGACCATTTCGTCGGCATCTATGGCGAGCGGATTCTGGCTATTCCCGTGGCCCGCGGTTTCAATCTCATGGTTTGGATCGCCCCTGTGATAGTCCTTGGTCTAGGTACGTTTGTACTTGTTAACTATCTAAAATTGCATACGAAGCCACAAGAGATTATCCCCTTTACAAAAGAAAAAGTCCCTTACGATGACCTCATCGAAAAAGAGTTAAAGGAAATGGGGTAGCCTGCCTGATATTCAATACAATTCTTCCTCTCTCTTTTTCCTCAACTGATCATATATGACTGATTCAAAAATCATGGATAAGCTTGTTTCTCTATGCAAACGGCGGGGATTCATCTTTCAAAGCTCCGATATCTACGGTGGACTGGAAGCGACTTACGATTACGGACCTCTCGGCGTTGAGCTAAAAAATAATGTTAAGCAACTGTGGTGGCGGGATGTGGTGACTTCCCGAACAGATATTGTGGGTATGGATGCCGCTATCTTTATGAATTCGAAAGTGTGGGAGGCATCAGGTCACGTGAGCGAATTCCACGATCCAATGGTGGATTGCAAGAACTGTAAAGCNCGGTTTNGGGCGGACCANATCGACNTGGANAAAAANTGCCCCACCTGCGGCGTAAANGAATGGACNGANGCAAGGCAATTCAACCTCATGCTAAAGACACATTANGGCCCGTCAGAAGATTCTTCATCAGTTGTCTATCTCCGCCCTGAGACAGCNCAGGGNATNTTCGTCAATTTCGCCAATGCCGTTACAACTTCACGGGCGAAACTCCCCTTTGGCATTGCCCAGATCGGAAAAGCTTTTCGAAACGAAATAACCACCGGCAATTTCCTGTTTCGCTCAAGAGAGTTCGAACAGATGGAGATGGAATTTTTTGTGAAACCGGGCGAAACATCAGAATGGTTGGAATACTGGAGCAATGCCCGGTTGGATTGGTACAAAAGTCTCGGTGTCACTGAAAAAAAATTGAAGCTTCGCCCTCACGAGGACAATGAACTGGCTCATTATGCCGCTGCCTGTTTTGACGTGGAGTATGAGTTTCCATTTGGCTGGTCTGAACTTGAGGGCATTGCCGATCGCGGTAGTTATGATCTGGATCAGCATGCACAACACAGTGGTAAGAAGCTGACGTGGTTCGATTCCAAAACCAATGAACATATTACCCCTGCAGTGGTGGAAGCATCGGCAGGTGTAGACAGAACAGTGCTTACGATCCTCGTTGATGCATACCACGAAGAAGAAGTGAAGGGTGAGCAACGGGTGGTCCTTAAGCTAAACCCAAAAGTGGCACCAATCACTGTAGCTGTTTTCCCGCTGGTTAATAGGGACGGTATGCCGGAAATAGCTGAAAAGATTATCGATGATCTCAAAGGAGATTTTGCTGCATTCTTTGATGCCGGTGGATCCATTGGTCGCCGCTATCGAAGACAAGACGAAGCAGGTACCCCTTATGGCGTTACTGTGGATTCAGATACACTGACTGATCAAACGGTCACTGTAAGAGAGCGAGATTCCATGGCTCAGGAGAGATTGGTTATAGATCAGCTTTCGACCTTTTTCCGCGACAAGCTCCGCTGAAACGTGAGTTCCCCCCGGATCTCCGTAATTATACCAACCTTTAATCGTGCTCACCTCCTGCCAAGGAGTATCGATTCTCTCCTCAGTCAGACCCTTTCTGCTCACTCCGTGGTGATTGTGGATGACGGTTCCACTGATGGTACAGAAAACCTTGTAAGCGAAAAATATCCAGAGATCACATATCTGAGGCAGGATAACCTCGGTGTCAGTGCTGCCCGGAATGCCGGCATAGCTGCCACATCCGATGAATGGCTTGCCTTTCTCGACTCTGATGACGAATGGATGCCCAAGAAACTCCAGTGCCAAATGGAGGCTCTTTCGGCTGAGCCGGAGATGATGCTGTGCCATACAGATGAGATTTGGATTCGGAACGGCAAGCACGTAAATCCCATGAAAAAGCATGACAAGCATGGCGGATGGATCTTTGGTAAGTGCCTTCCTCTATGCTGCGTTTCACCTTCCAGCGTGATAATTCACCGGTCGGTGTTTGATGAAGTCGGACTCTTTGATGAATCTCTTCCCGCCTGCGAAGACTATGACCTGTGGCTACGGGTGACAGCTCGTTATCCTGTCCTCTATCTCAATGAGAAGCTGATAGTAAAATACGGCGGTCATAATGATCAGCTATCTCAAAAGTACTGGGGCATGGATCGATACCGGATTCGAGCGCTGGAAAAGATTCTTGGTACGAATATTCTGAACGAGAAAGATCGACTGGCGGCGGAGGATATGTTGGCGCAGAAGGTCCGAATCTACACAGAAGGTGCCCGGAAACGGGGCAAGCTTGATGAAGCAAAAGAAATTGAAGAGCGATGGGCGACAGTTCTGAATTGACACGCCCGCTGAACCTGGTGGTGGCTCTCCCTTCTGAGGCTCGGCCGATTATCGACTATTTCAGGTTGATGCATCGGGCATTCGACCCCTTCGGCCTTTATGCCGATGTCGATGAAAAAGTGTGGCTTACCTTGTCAGGAGTCGGAAAGACGGAGAGTGAAGCAGCCACGGGATATCTGGCAGATATGAGTAATAGCGCGGGAGACGCCGTCTGGCTCAATATCGGAATTGCCGGACACAATGATCTTTCCGTAGGGACTTGCGTAATGGCACATACTGTTGTTGACGCGATTACCGGACTCGCGAAAGATCTGCTATTCCCGGTTCAACCGCCGATCAAGACAGTTACAGTCAAAACAGTGGAAAAAGCCATAGAAGACTACCCAGACGGCTATGTCTACGATATGGAAGCCGCCGGCTTCATCTCTTCCGCTCTGAACCACTCGCCCGCTGAACAGATCCAGATAATAAAAGTTATCTCGGATAATCGTCTTAACCCGACCAGTGCAATCTCAAGAAATTTCGTTAGCCGGATCATTGCTGAGGCTCTTCCCCAAATTGACCATCTGATTCAAGTTTTTTTCTGCAACAGGGAGGAGAAAAATCTTGCCACGAGTGGCTGAAAAAGACAACTCATTTGCTCGTCTCGCCCTTCTGGACAAACAGACACTTTTTCTCAGTCTTGATGAAAAGACAAAAGGTTTTATCCATTCAATTGCCAGTAATCATCACCTGACGTTCCAACAGCTCATGCAGATCACAGAAATGGCTGTCGACTTGCGAATGTGGAATGAGGTGTTGCTGCCAGAGAGGTGGATTGAACTTGAAAATCAGATCACTTCCGAAAACGGCAATGCAGGAAAGACTATTTTCGAACAGTTGCGCCAACAGTGGCACTCCCTAAAAAATGGAGAAACCGTTTACGACAGTGTAACCAAGCTTTCATCCTGGGATTGGAAGAAACGGGTCACAACGCACGAGCGTGATGATACCATCTTCGGCATGTGCCCGGTGGCGTCTGAAAAAACGATCTGCTGTAACCTTCTGACGATAGACGCAATTCAAGGGTGTGGCTTTGGCTGTAGCTACTGTAGCATCCAGACCTTCTACGATGAAAAAAGTATCTCTGTGGATGCGAATCTATCGGACAAACTCCAGGTTATCACCCTTGACCCATCGCGGAAATACCACATCTGCTCCGGGCAGTCTTCTGATTCACTTTTTCTAGGCAACAGCTCCAGAGTTTTGACCACCCAGTTGGATTTCGCCCGCCGAAATCCCAATGTTATTCTCGAATTCAAGACCAAGTCCAAGAATGTAAGCCATCTCCTGGAAACCGATGTTCCACCGAATGTATTCGTCAGCTGGTCAGTAAATCCTCAAAGTATAACTGAAAATGAAGAACACTTTTCA
This sequence comes from Fidelibacterota bacterium, assembly GCA_002729175.1. GTDB lineage: Bacteria > Fidelibacterota > Marinisomatia > Marinisomatales > S15-B10 > UBA2125. The sequence continues at coordinate 3,824 of PBTS01000022.1, read as the reverse complement.
GCCTCACTCAAAGATCGATTGGTAGCGGCGCGGAGGGTGGCGGACAGAGGTATTCTGATAGGATTTCATTTTCATCCCATGGTCCACTACCGTGGCTGGGAAAACGATTATGAAACTCTTATTCGGAAGGTACTCGCCATGTTCTCATCTGAAGAAGTCGCTCTTGTCTCCTTCGGTACATTGACCTTTATCAAATCGGCTATCAAAAATCTGAGACTGAAAGGGCTTTCCAGCAAAGTACTGCAGATACCGTTGGAGGAGACGGCGGGGAAATTGTCATACCCTCAACAGATAAAGGAAGAGTTATTCCAGACGGCATGGCACGCATTCGCGCCGTGGCATGACTCTGTTTTCTTCTATCTTTGTATGGAAAACAGGGAGCTGTGGCAGTCAGTCTTTGGGTTCTGCCATGACAACAACAATGCTTTTGAGGAGGCTCTATTGGAGCAGGTTTTTAATAAATCTTCACGTCTGGCGCGCTACCTGAACTGACCCGCCTTTTCGAAGACCACGTTACCTCTAACAATTGTCAGCAGTATCTCACCTTGGAATAGTTCTTCCGGTTCTGTCTCACCTATGTTCAATGGATCAATATTCATTACAGTGATGTCCGCCCATTTCCCTTTTTCGATAGTACCCGTTTGCTTCTCAAGAAAACCGGCGTAGGCGGCCCATACTGTATAGCCCCGTAATGCTTCTTCGGGAGACATCTTCTGATCAGGATACCATCCCTCCGGTGGTTGAATAAACTTATCGCGACGGGTCATGGCTGCATGTAATCCATAAAAAATGTCGTGATCTGATCCGGCCAGATCGGAGTCAAAGACTAGCTTGACGCCCATTTTTCGAAATGTTCTCCAGGCATAACCACCTTTAACTCTATCGGGACCGAGACGTTCTTCCGCCCAAAGTTTATCCTCTACAGCATGAGGAGGTTGCATAGAGGCAATGATATCCATATCGACGAATCTTTCGAAATCATCTGGATGGATGATCTGTGCGTGTTCTATGCGNTGGCGACCGNGGCGGNTTTTTGGNGNCTCACTAAAAACAGANTGGAAAAAATCAAGTGTNTCTCTGTTACCCGCATCTCCNATCGCATGAATCCCAACCTGAAATCCAACCTTCATAGCCTCTTCCACGATTGATTCATCAAACCCATANCCCTCACCACTTACACCCTTATGTCCGGGCTTATCAGAATAATCTTCTAACAAGCGAGCNCCCCGGGACCCAAGAGCTCCNTCGTAATAACCTTTTACCGAACGGGTCATTAGCATNCCATCCAAGTCTTTATCAGGACCTNGNTCAATCCAGTGTCGCATAAGCGCTTCATCNCTNGCCGAGAGCATGGCGTAAACTCTTACTGAAAGGTCACCGTCTCTTTCCATTGCTTCCATTGCTGTCATCTGNTTCGTACCGCAGCCAGCTTCGTGGACCATCACAAATCCTGAACGNGCCATTTCCTGNAATCCTGCCTTTAACANATCNCTGGTCTGTNNAATNGTAGGCGANGGAATAGCATCATTGAGNANGGNCGTNGCCCGATTGAGAACAACACCNGAAGGATTNCCCTGNTCATCCTTCAANATTACNCCTCCGACAGGTGGCTCAGTCTCAGAAGTGATCCCTGACTTTTCGAATGCCAGTTGATTTCCCCAAATGGCAAAACCGTGCAAACTCTTTAGAATTACAGGATGGTTTGGAATTGCTTTGGATAGCAGTTCCAAGGTAGGATAGTTCGAAGCCCAGGCACCTTCATTCCATCCCCAACCAATAATCCATTCACCGGCTGGTGTTTCAGCNGCCCGTTCAGCNACTAAACGGATAGCCTCCTCTTCCGTCTCAACACCAAATAAGTCNACTCGCGTGAGACGAGCCCCCAGTCCAGCTACATGGGTGTGAGAATCAACAAGNCCGGGAAGCANTGTGGCACCTTGGAGGTCAATTAAACGTGTGTTCATACCTGTGAATTTTTTCATCTGGTCAGCTGACCCAATAGATTGAATGTCGCCATCTTTTATTGCAACAGCTTCGGCATCCGCATACCAACGACCGTTTTCAAAGGGAGCACTGCGGGCGGGGTTACCATCCCTGTCAGGATCGGGCCAAGAGAAAGTGTAGACATTACCGTTTAGGAGAATCAAGTCAGCGTAGCGACTGTCTTTCTCACATGAGAACGTCGTTCCGACAAACACAATCGTCCAAATCAAAAGGGAAAGTTTTCTGATTCTCATTCGTATTAATTATTGGGAGTAATCAAAAACCTAATACTTAATCTACGGAAGGAATTCACTATTTATCCCCTAGTTGAGAAATCTTGAAGCGATCCAAACTGGATGGATCATGCTCCCGCTTCATGATCATTTTAATCTTTTCCAAAACATCGTGATGCCTGGCTGCCATGTTGAACTGTTCTTGAATATCAGTTTCTAAATTATATAGTTCAATTTCCAGGTTACCGTCAAAAATATTCTTTCGCATTCCTTTCCATTTTCCCATACGAACCGCCTGCTGCCCATTATATTCAGGAAACTCCCAATAAAGATATTCATGTTCCTCCGCCTGAGGCTTGTTCAGCAATGTTGGTAAAAAGCTGATGCCATCAGATTGGCCGGGTATGGGCTGGCCAACTACCTCACATAAAGTTGGCATTACATCATAAAAGGCTGATAGGTGGTTTGAGGTGGTTCCAGAGGTGATGCGGCCTGGCCAACTGGCTATCATTGGAACTCGGATCCCGCCTTCGTGCAAAAACCCTTTAGCCCAACCCCGTTCTGTCTTAAAAGGCTTGGCACTATTAAAATAAGGTGTGTCGGCACCTCCGGTATAAGTGGGGCCATTGTCACTGGAAAAAATAATTAAAGTGTTGTCATAAATTCCCAAATCCTTCAGTTGAGCTACAATATCTCCTACCTGTTCATCCAGATAAGATATCATGGCTGCATAGGTAGCCCGTGGAGTCAAATTCGGAAAATAACTTTTTCCAGTAAAAGGTTCTTCCGGACCCAATTTTTTCTGATAATAGTCTACCCATCGTTGAGGTGCTTGGAGTGGAAGGTGTGGAATAGGCGAAGCATAATAGAGGAAGAAGGGGCTATCTTTATTTTCCTCAATAAATTTGAGCGCTTCTTCATGCATCAGTTCTGGTGCATAATCATTTAATGTAAAATCAGCGTAGCTGTTAGGGTTATTGGGATCAACTCCCTCTGAGAGGTTAGAATGGGGTGGCACCATTTTATTGTTTAACAGATCCTTTTCTTCATTCCTCCATAGGTGCATGGGATAGTACGTGTGTGCCTGACGCTGACAGTTGTACCCGTAAAAAAAATCAAAACCCTGTTTGTTGGGAACACCCTCAGTGGTAGGAGCCCCCAAACCCCATTTCCCCACGCTTCCTGTTTTATACCCCGCATCCTTAAGTATCTCTGCAATGGTCACTATACTGTCCAATAGGGGGCGTTGTCCTTCCAAGAAAGGGTTTTCAAACATGGCCGCGTAATCCCAAACCTCTCCCCTAGCCTTCCATTCATCGTTACCACGGATATGGGTATGTCCAGTGTGCTGGCCGGTCATTAGGACAGAACGGGAAGGGGCACAAACTGGAGAACCGGAATAGTGCTGTGTAAAACGCATCCCAGTTTTTGCTAAGGCATCAATATGAGGCGTTTCAATTATTTCTTGCCCATACGCACCTAATTCTCCGTAGCCCAAGTCATCAGCAAGTATATATATAATGTTGGGTTCAGCCTGTTTTCTTACACAGGAAGAAAATCCAATTACAGCCAGTATTAATGCTATAAGACGGTATAAAGGCTTCAAAA
>PBTS01000021.1:0-7194 GCA_002729175.1 Fidelibacterota bacterium | reverse complement strand
ATGCTGACTATGGGCTGGTGAATGAAGCACCGGATAAGGACGGTTTTTCACGGCAGTACTATACCTTCCTGCAGCTGGAGCAAGAGCCCGGTGTCTGGTACCCGAGCCTCGGTGTCAAGGCGATCCAGAAATTCCTAGATGTTGAGGATAATGTACTACCTTCTCTGAATGAGGATGCCACAGAAATAAACTATGGTCCGTTGACCATTCCCATTTTTAGCGATGACGGTCGTTTTTTGGTTAATATTTACGGGCCGCCGTCTGGCGTTAATCTGGGCGAGAATGAAGCCTGGAAAACCTTTAATCGATACCCTCTCTCAAATGTTGTGGATGTGGAAGAAGTCGATCTGAACGATTTCGATGAAGATACGGACTGGATGAGTCAGTTTCTTCCCGGAGAAATTCCTCAATGGGTGAAAGAGATTGAAGACCCTGAGACCAAGGCTCAATTGATGGAAGAACTTGGCTTGGGGACAGATTTCGACATCACACAGTCGCCGTTCTATAACAAAATTGTACTCATTGGCGTTTCCGTAGAGGTGCTCCACGATTATAAACAGACCTCTTTCTTTACCTTTGCTGGGGAACAGAATCTCATGCCAGGAGTGGAATTTCACGCCAATGCAATTCAGACCCTATTAAATCGAAATTTTGTTAGCGTTTATGGTGGTGAGATCGACTGGTCCGAGCAATCACGTAGTGCGCATATTCTCCTTATCACCGGACTGTCATTACTCGCTTACCTTGCTATTTCCTTCATGAATCCATTGCTGGCAGGACTCTTCATTGTGGTGGAGATCCTTGTGTTTCTCAGCCTTGCCATAGGTGCCTTTACAGCTGATTCTCTCTGGCTGGTGAAAACGCTTATTGGAAGGGGGGGAAGTATCAGCGTGCCCGGTTTCCAAGATTCAACCCTGGTGCCGGTTGTAGCACCTATCTTTGGCGTTTTTATTGTATATACAAGCAATGTTCTTTACCGGATTATCGTTGAACAGAAAGATAAACAGTTCTTGAAAAATACGTTCGGTACGTACGTTTCGCCTGACCTCATTGATCAGATGTATGATTCGAAACAGGAGCCTAAACTTGGCGGCCAAGCAGGCTACCACACGGCATTTTTCTCCGATATCCAAAGCTTCTCAGCCTTTTCAGAAGTTCTGGAGCCGGAGCGAATGGTGGCATTGATGAACGAATATCTCACCGAGATGACGGATATTCTTCTCGATCACCGTGCCACTCTAGATAAGTACATCGGTGATGCCATAGTGGCGTTCTACGGTGCACCTGTTCCTGTGGATGACCACGAATATCTTGCCTGCATTACCTCTCTTGCCATGGAAAATCATCTCAGTGATCTCCGTCAGAAATGGGCTGAATCGGGCGATTGGCCTGATATTGTTCCCAATATGCGTCACCGCGTAGGACTCAATTCCGGTGACATGGTGACAGGCAACATGGGTTCCAATATGCGGATGAACTATACCATGATGGGTGATACGGTAAATATTGCCGCCCGTTTGGAGGCATCGGCTAAACAGTACGGTATCTACATTCAGGTGGCTGAGAATACGTACAACGCCGTCAAGGACGAATTTGAATGGCGGTTTCTGGATAATGTTCGTGTTAAGGGAAAGACGCAGCCTGTAAAGGTTTTTGAGCTGTTGGCAGAGAAGGGGAAACTGAGCGAAGAGTACTCTAAACTGATACCGGTATTTAATGAAGGTATCAATTTCTATCTCCAACAGAAGTGGGATAAAGGTCTGAAGGCCTTTAAGGAAGCCGAGACGATGGAAGAAATGTTTCCCACCCGGCCCACGAACCCCAGTGCCGTCTATATTGAACGTTGTGAATACTTAAAGGCGAATCCGCCCGGTGATGACTGGGACGGCGTCTGGACGTTGACCCAAAAGTAGGATTTGCTGAGAAACCATCCGGCAGACAATTAATATCTGTCTATTACTAACCTCTAGACAATGAATTCAACTCTCCGTGGCAATATTCTCTGGGTGGATGATGAAATCGATCTACTCAAACCTCATATTCTATATCTCGAAGAGAGGGGCTACACCGTGGAGAAGGTGACGAACGGCCGGGACGCTCTCTCCGCCACTGAGAGTGAAAATTTTGATCTGGTGCTTCTTGATCAGGTGATGCCCGGAATGGACGGCATNTCTACCTTAAGAGAGATGAAAGAGAAAAGTCCTCATATTCCTGTTATCATGATCACAAAGAACGAGGAAGAGTGGCTTATGGATGAGGCCATTTCAGAAAAAACGGCAGGTTACCTCACCAAACCTGTGAATCCGAGCCAGATATTCCTCGCCTGTAAAAAGATTTTGGAGGAAGAGAAAATCCTTGAAGAGAAGACTGCTAGCGCTTATCTGGAAGAATTCCAAGCCATCGAAAGTTCCCTTACCGCCGCTCGTGAAATGGATGACTGGTGGAATCTTTACAGTCGGTTGGCCGGATGGCAGCTTGAGTTGGACAGCCGGAAGGAGTTGGGACTTAACGAGACGCTGGATGATCAGCTCCGTTCTGCCAACAGGGGATTNGTGAAATATGTGACAGACAACTACAGAAACTGGGTACACTCAGAGAGAGANAATCGTCCTTTACTCTCGGTGGACGTGGTTCCTGATAAGATTATTTCTCTTTTGAATAAAAATGAAAAAATCCTATTCGTAGTAGTGGACTGTTTCCGTTTTGATCAGGCCTTGGGGATCTTGCCCATGATCCAAAAACTGTTCAAAGCTGAGATCGGATATCACGTTTCGCTGCTTCCGTCAGCAACACCATTTGCCAGGAACGGAATTTTCAGTGGCCGTTTTCTATCCGAAATCCAAAATCAGGAGCCTGAGATGTGGCAAAGGATAGCTAACAGTGAATCAAGTATGAATCTGGGCGAACCTGACATGTTCAAGAACTTGCTCAGAGAACTTTTCGGCCGCGACATTAGTCACGCCTATCACAAAGTTAGCATTGCAAAAGAAGGACAGCGGTTTTTGACTCGCATGAAGGAATACAGTGATCTGTCGCTTATTGCGCTAGTGGTCAATTTTGTCGATCTGCTGACACATCACCGGGCCGAATCGGACGTCCTTCAGGAGATGATACCGGACGAATCAGGTTACCGTTCCCTTGTTCAAACCTGGTTTGCTAACTCGTGGCTTTTGGAAGTGTTGAACATTGCTGCCGAAATGGACTTTACTGTCATTTTGACCAGCGATCACGGTAGTATTCGTGTTCGACGGGGGGTGAAGATTGCGGCGGACCGGGAAACGTCTAAGGGCGTCAGGTACAAATACGGCCGAAGCCTTCAGTGTCCGGATAAACATGCTCTCGTCATTAAGCGTCCTGCGGACTACCGTTTGCCCGAAATGCTTACCGGAACAAACTATCTCATCGCTAAAGAAGATGTCTATTTCGTATATCCCACTCAGTATCATAAATATTTGGGTCAGCTTCAGGACAGTTTTCAGCACGGCGGTATATCGCTGGAGGAGATGCTGGTCCCCACCATTACTCTCAGGAGGCGGTGAGTGGGCGAACGGCTGGTAAGCAAATCTCCCAAACAAACATTTAGTGGAGGTAAGGATTTCGCCGGGTCCCTTGTCGCAGGCGATGTGGTAGCTCTTTCCGGTCCCATGGGGAGCGGAAAGACAGTTTTTACGCAAGGTATCGCCTCAGGTCTGGGCGTCACGGATGTGGTTAATTCACCCACGTTCAAACTGGTGGGGGAGTACGATTCTGACCCACCCCTTTACCATTTCGATTTCTATCGTATAAATTCAACAGCCGACCTCGCCACTCTGGGTCTTGACCACTACTTTGGTGGAGAAGGGATTTGTGTGATTGAGTGGTCTGACCTTTTCCCGGATGTTATTCCTCGGTGGGCAATCCGGGTCTNTTTTGANCGCATTGGCGAAGGTGAGCGCGAAATATNCATANANAGGNNCGAANCTGAAACTGTTGGCAATTGAAACGGCCTCCTCCGTTTGTGGTGTGGCGCTCATGGATGGGGAGGANGTTTTGGCTTTNCGCGAAGAAGTGTTGGAGCGGGAACATGCCGAAAAGCTCCCACATTTTTGCGAGGNNGTTCTGGAANAANGNNATACAGACATCTCTGANCTTNCCGCTGTTGCTGTCTCNATTGGNCCCGGNTCGTTTACGGGACTNCGGATTGGTCTCAGTTTTGCCAAGGGAATCGCTTTTAGTGGTGATCTATCTCTCGTTCCAGTGCCGACCCTTCTGGCCATGACCGAGAACTGCGAGTTGGAATCAGGTGATGTCGCAACTGTCCTTTTTTCACATAAGAATTATGTTTATCACCAGAGATTTATTATAGAAGCTAACAGGTTGGAGTCTAAAAGTCTCGCTCTGTCAGCCACGTGGAAGGAAGTTGAGGCACAACTTCCTGAAGGAAGTCAACTTGTCCATTACGGTTGCGGTCAATTCCTGGATAGCTCTGTTGACGGTGTTACTGTATACCAAGGCATCCCTTCTGCCAAGGCTGTAGGCAGGATTGCCGCGGACCGTTATTCTGAACTGGCTGTGAAAGAATTCCCTGCTCTTGAACCAAACTACATTGCTTCCTTTCAGATAGGCGGGAAAGCTGCATCTTGAGTGAAATTGGATTATCGAGGAAGAATGATCAAATTTATGAGTTATGACAGCGTGGTTTAAACGGCAGAAGGAAAAGGTCACAACTACCGAGAAGAAGTCCATTCCTGATGGATTGTGGGAAAAGTGTCCTGGCTGTGAAGAGATTCTTTTCAGACGGGAATTAGTGAAGACAATGATGGTATGTCCTCACTGTCATTTCCATTTTCGTTTGGTAGTGGAAGATTACTTGAAAATCCTCTTTTCTGGAGATAGCTATGAAGAACTGAATCCTCAGCTGCACTCAGCCGATCCGCTGAAATTCAAGGCGAAAAAGAGCTATTCGAACCAACTGAAAGAGGCCACAGTCAAGACAGGTAGTCCTGATGTCATATCTACCTATCTGGGCAATCTAGGAGAGCACAAGATTGTGTTGGGTGTCATGAATTTTTCTTTCATTGGTGGTAGTATGGGCTCGGTTGTTGGAGAGAAGGTGTCCCGGGCTATTGATTACGCNCTAGAGAATTCAGTGCCGCTTGTGATGATCTGCGCCTCAGGCGGTGCCCGTATGCAGGAAGGTATATATTCNCTCATGCAGCTTGCAAAAATTTCAGCTAANCTTGCCCGTTTTTNCGAAGCGGGNGGTTTNTACATCTCGNTTCTTACTGATCCCACTACAGGCGGCGTCAGCGCAAGTTACGGGATGCTAGGGGATGTAATTCTGGCTGAACCCGGTGCTCTTATCGGTTTTGCCGGACCAAGGGTTATCAAGCAGACTATTGGCGAAGACCTGCCAGAAGGATTTCAGCGGTCTGAGTTTCTCTTGGAAAAGGGATTTGTGGACAGGATCATTCACCGGAAAGAGATGAAGGAAGTATTGACCCAGATCCTTGAATTTGGACATCAAGAGGTAGAAGCACATGCCTGATCCGCTCATTCTAGTTACAAACGATGACGGCATATACTCGAAAGGTATTTTTGCCCTCCAACAGGCTGTAGCTCAGCTTGGTAAAACCGTGGTGGTAGCACCGGAAACCGAAAAGAGTGCTGTGGGACATGCTATTACACTGTCTGATCCCATTCGCATCAAAGAATTGGAAAGGGAAAACGGTTTTTCCGGCTACGCTGTGTCAGGAACCCCTGCAGACTGTGTGAAACTGGCCATCAAGGTGATCCTTGAAAGAAAACCGGACCTAGTGGTTTCCGGCATTAACAGAGGTGCAAATATAGGGATGGGTCTTCTATACTCTGGGACGGTTTCAGCCGCTACTGAAGCGATTATCCTTGGCGTCCCAGGCCTAGCTATTTCGCTGGATGCATGGGTCTCTCCAGATTATAGTTATGCGGCTGAAGTTGCTAACCAGTTTGTCAGGGTAGCACTTGACAAAGGGATTGATGAGGGGATTGCTTTGAATATTAATGTTCCTATAATGTCAAACGGAAAAGCGAAAGGTGTTCGGTTTACAAGGCAAGGGACTAGTAATTATGAAGAACGTTTTGACAGAAGAGTCGATCCGAGACGACGGGTATATTATTGGATGGATGGTGAACTGGTTTCAAATGAAGATGATTCCCATGTTGATGATGTTGCCTTGCGGGAAGGCTATGTATCGGTGACGCCACTGCACTATAACCTCACGAGTGAGAGTTCGCTTGAAGTAATGAAAGAATGGGAGGAGTTGGTCAACATTGAGACATAAGCAGACTGTCCTCATTATTGATTATGGTTCCCAGTACACCCAGCTTATTGCGAGGCGTATCAGGGAGCAGTCTGTTTACTCAGAGATACTTCCGCATTCTGTCAAAACGGATGAAATCATTCAACGCTCTCCTACAGCAGTTGTACTATCCGGCGGACCGGATAGTGTCTATGCCGAGGGCGCACCTGTCCTCGATTCTGCCATTATGGAGATGGGTATCCCTGTCCTCGGTATCTGCTACGGATTTGGACTCCTCATGACCTATGATGGCGGTGTGGTGAAAGCAAACGGCCAGCGTGAGTACGGATTTGCTGAACTGTCCGTTGAGAACGGTAGTAAGCTGTTCAGCGGAGTTACAGATAAAACGCAAGTGTGGATGAGTCACGGTGATGCTGTGGATGAACTACCGGGAAATTGGTCAGTCCTGGCCCGCTCTGGCAACGGAGTTTTGGCAGCTGCTGAAAGGGATGGCGGACTGGTGCTGGGAACTCAATTCCACCCTGAAGTGATTCACACTACTGAAGGGAAGCAGATTCTCTCCAACTTCCTATTCAATGTGGCCGGGTGTAAGAAGGACTGGACGCCGGCATCTTTTGTGACGTCTACTGTTGAAGAACTTCGTGACACTTTAGGTGATAAAAGAGTTCTCTGTGCCGTTAGTGGTGGTGTGGATTCTGCGGTGATGGCGAAACTGATCTACGAGGCGATTGGAGACCAGCTTAGGTGTATTTTTGTGGATCACGGTCTGCTTCGGAAGAAAGAACCGGACTACATCCAGGGGCGACTGAAGGAGAGCCTCGGCTTCCCCATTGAGTATCACAATTTTTCAGATGATTTTCTTTCTAGACTCAATGGCGTCACCGATCCCGAGGAGAAGCGAAGTATTATTGGTGAG
>PBTS01000020.1:23630-31602 GCA_002729175.1 Fidelibacterota bacterium | reverse complement strand
TGGTGATTCTTGGGACTGCCTTCGCCATGATGATGCAAAACGGAACACCCATAGATATCATTGCCCAAGCGTCAGTTAAAGCGCCTGAACTGGGTCAGGTAGCTAATCAGCCGCTGGCCAGCTATCTCGGTTCATTCGTTATTTGGGCCGCGGCCATTCCTGTTATTCCTCACATTGTAATGCGGGTGTTTACCGCCAAAGATTCGGAAGGGGCGCGGCTGTCTCTCAATATCGCCATGGTGATGTACAGCATTATGATCCTTGCAGCTGTAATGGTAATCGTTCCGGTGGGAAAGATGTCCTTTCCCAATCTTCAGGATGCAGACCAGATCTTTCTGGAAGTAATGAAAAACCAGTTTCCACCCCTTATCAGGGGTCTTGCGGTGGCGGCGGTTATCGCTGCTGTCATGTCCACTACCGACGCTTTGCTGTTGGCTTGCAGTTCGGCCATTTCCCATGATCTCCTGGGTGATTATTTAAAGGAACATGTTTCAGAGAAAACTGAGAACAGAATCAATGTGGCCATTGTCTGGGTTGTGGGGATAGCCGCCATGATTTTCGCCTATTCACCTCCAAAACTGATCACTGAATTTTATTCCGCTGCCATCGGCATGCTAAGTGCCGGACTATTTGTTCCGGTTGTTGCGGGATTGTGGTGGAAAAAGGCCAATCTTTTTGGTGGTATTGCTTCTATTGTCATGGGAGTGGGTGTCTATCTTACCGTTCAGTTCAATCCGGATGCTCCGCCTCTGGCAGCTATCCTTTACGGATTGCCGGCGAGTGCCTTGGCCATGGTAGTCTTCAGTCAATTCGGTTCGATTACCTCTAATGATATCCAGTCAACAATAGAAGGTCTCCACCGTTAACAGATGAATTCCATGGATCCCGCCATACTTTTTGGCATTAGCCTCTACCTGGTCGGCATGCTTGGGGTGGGGTTCTATGCAAGCCGAAAGATCAAGGACTCAGACGATTTTCTCATCGCCGGTAGGCGACTTTCCCTCTGGCTATGTACCGCCACACTGACAGCCACCTGGATGGGCGGTGGAGCCATTCTGGGCGGCGGCGGCGCTGCCTACGAGCGGGGATTCCTCGGCGTTATTGCCGATCCCTTTGGTGCATCCATCTGTCTTTTTCTTGCCGGTCTTTTCTATGTAAGGATGATGCGGCGGATGAAACTGGTGACTGTTATTGATTTTTTCGAAATGCGATTCGGCCGGACCGCCGGTCTATTTTCATCCGTCATCATGATTGTTGTTTTTATCGGTTGGACAGGCTCCCTACTTGTTTCTATCGGCTTTGTTCTTCATGCACTGACGGGAATCCCGGAAAATGTGGGGATTGTCATCGGCACTGTTATTGTTCTTATCTATACTGTAGCAGGAGGTATGTGGGCTGTCTCCCTGACAGATTTTTTTCAGGTTATCATTCTTATGACTGGGCTGGCTGTTGCTTTTCCTATCATTGCCAATCAGTTCGGTGGTATACGGGAATTTTTTGCCGCGGCACCGGAGGGTAGTTTCCGTATGATTCCTCAGGATGCCACATTTCCGGAATGGCTCGGTTACATCCGAATGTGGATGGTGGCGGCGTTCGGCTATCTTGCTGGGCAAGACTTGATCCAGAGGGCACTTTCTTCAAAGAATGAAAATGTGGCACAGAATTCAGCATACCTGTCGTCTATACTCTATTTGATATTCGGACTGCTTGCTGTATTGATGGGTATTGCCGGAAGTGTCCTCATGCCTGGTCTTGAGAACCCGGAGCTTATCATCCCAAAGCTGGCAATGGCTTATTTGCCACCGTTACTCATTGTCGTTTTCATNAGCGCCCTTCTGGCCGCTGCCATGAGCAGTGCCGACAGTTCTATTCTCGCCACTGCCTCTGTTTTTGGTAATAATCTTCTTCCACATCTGCCTGGCGGTCTTAGGGCAAAAGGGACTCTCTGGTGGACACGTTGTACTATTCCAGTCTCGGCACTCATCTCCATGTTGGTAGCTCTTTATGTAGGAGAGGTGTACAATCTGCTATTAGACTCTTTTTCTATTCTTCTGGTNGGATTATTCATTCCAATGACCGCAGGAATCTGGTGGCCTAGAGCTAATACGCCAGGAGGAGTTGTCTCCATGTTCAGCGGAACTTTAGCATGGATCTTCTTTATGTGGNTNACACCTGANCTGCCCGCTGACGTAATCGGGTGGTGNGTTGGACTGGTCATGTTGATAATTGTTACNCTCATCACTTCNAAGACTTCACCCGCTCTTCCTCTTACTGACGCAAACGGAAACAGGATAGAATACAGGGNCCGNTTGGGTACACTTTCTCCTTTTAAAAAAACATCGGTGATATAGGAGGATATAACTGTGACTGAATCGGTAATTATTGATGCTGTTCGTTCACCAATTGGAATAAAACGAGGCCGAATGGTAGGCAACATCCGGCCCGATGACCTAACAGCTCAAATACTTAAAGCGTTACTTGAAAGAAATCCCGATTTACCACTAGAAAATATAGAAGATGTCGTTTTAGGATGTGGTTATCCTGAAGGGAGTCAAGGGATGCTTTTGGCCAGATCAGCGGCGGTGCTGGCGGGAATACCTATCGAGGCTGGTGCCAAAGTAGTGAACCGCCTGTGCGGCTCATCTATGGATGCAGTTCATCAAATCAGCAGAGCGGTTGAAATTGGTGATCTTGAAGTGGGAATTGCCGCCGGTGTTGAGGATATGTTCAGCATTCCTAGGGGCGGTTTCAATCCAGTTTATAATTCTGAACTGGAAAAGCAGAATTATTATATCGATATGGGATTGACGGCGGAGAATCTGGCGGCAGAGCTCAATATCTCTCGTGAAGATCAGGAGACCTTTTCTATTGTGTCCCACGAAAAAGCGTTGACGGCACAGGATGACGGCCGCTTCCACAATGAAATTGTACCTGTGAAGTTGGAGGACGGAACAACTGTTGAAGCAGATGAAGGACCCCGTTCTCCTGACTTGGAGAAGATTCATTCTTTAAAACCTGCATTTTCGGAGAAGGGTACGGTAACCGCCGCCACAAGTTCTCCCTTTTCCATCGGGGCCGGTGCGGCCATTGTAACCAGTTGTCAGTTTGCTAAAAAGCACAGTCTGAATATTCGTGCTGAGATCGTATCACGGGCTGTGGTGGGCGTGGAGTGGGAAAGGATGGGTATGGGTCCGTTACCGGCTACTGAGAAAGCGCTGGACATAGCTGGACTAAAAATGGATAATATTGACATTATTGAGCTGAACGAGGCATTCGCCGCTCAGGCTCTTTATGTTATCAGGAAAGGTGAGTGGCCGGAAGAGAAGATCAATCTCCATGGAGGTGCCATTGCCCTCGGTCATCCACTTGGTTGTTCAGGTGTTCGTATATTAACCACACTTATCAATGTGATGGAATTGAAAAAGGCAACATACGGTCTCGCCGCCATGTGTATCGGTAAGGGACAGGGAATTGCCACCATTCTTCGGAGACCTATCTGATTTTCGCTAAATTGTCATTGAACTAAAGTGAAACGCTTATCTAAAGCAATGCGTAAGCAAAAAGAGTTAAGAATCTGAAAATTGATGGAGGGGGTTTCGAGATGAAAAAGACTGTTATCATCTTCACAACATTGCTTTGCACACTGGTCTCGGCACAATCGAACCTTGAAAAGGGAAATGAATGGTATAATCGGCGGGCTGAGGGGGTAAGCGGCTTTATGGCCGCATCAGCTCCCATAGATTCTGCCATTTCATATTTTGAACGCTCACTTGATGGTGGAGATGAAAAAGAAGCTGCCCTCATGCTCGTCAAAGCTTTCTATTTTAAAGGTGAATACACCACAAATGACAAGGAAGAGAAAAAGACTATTTTCGACCGCGGAAAGCGGTTTGCGGAAAACTATATAGATCGTTACCCTGACTCAGCTTCGTTTCGCTATTGGTACTTGGTTAATCTGGGAAGTTGGTCAAAAGCTTATGGTATTCTTACTGCTGCCCGGGAAGGAGTAGCGGACCTTATGAAGGAACATTCTGAAAGAATTATTGCACTCGATCCCGGGTATGAGAACGGCGGAGGCTATTTCATGCTCGGAGCTGTTCACTACGAATCGCCCTACATACCATTTCTACTTTCCTGGCCGGATAATGACGATGCTGTGGTATGGCTCCGGAAAGCCGTAGATACAGGAGGTGCCCGTTTAGTTCAAATGGTATATCTTGCGAAAGCGCTTTACAAAGACGGACAAAAGAGTGAAGCAATTTCGTTACTAAAAAAGGTAGCTAATTTTGAGCCGTCACCCTATGCCCTGGTTGAAGAGAGGGATGATATTCGCGAAGCGAGAGAGCTGTTGGGAGAATACAGATAATTACTGAATCGTATTGAACTCTCAATGGAATCGTTATAAATTCCTTGACGTGAAACTGAGAATGAAACCTCGGAGCATATTCATTCCGGTTTTGGCTATCACAGGGATACTCATTTTTAACTCTGTCTCGGCTCAGACCGGTGAAGATATTCTTGGAATGCGGCTATCCA
Source organism: Fidelibacterota bacterium (assembly GCA_002729175.1). Lineage (GTDB taxonomy): Bacteria > Fidelibacterota > Marinisomatia > Marinisomatales > S15-B10 > UBA2125. The sequence goes on along the minus strand of PBTS01000020.1, from coordinate 27,066 downwards.
AGCCCGTTTATGGAATGTCCCTGGAAACCGGTGATTTCGGGAATGGGGGGAGTATTTTCTTTTCGCGTCCTATCAACATGAAATTGCAGTGGTTTGGACAATTCAAAATGATGGATGTTACTGGTGAAGCAGAAATGCCTGTTGTTGATTACTGGACAGGGTATGTTTATAAGGCTAATCCGTTCAACCTTTGGCTCCTGCCGGCATTGACTGGTTTTAAGTTTCATCCTTTCATTGGTCAAATCGCCAATAATTTTTCACCTTTTATTATGGTGGAAGCGGGTCCTGTTATCATTATGGATGTGCCTGAAAACGGAAAGTTCAGTTACAAGATGAGCAATATTGAAACAACATACAATGGTGGCTTTGTTGTTGGTGCCGGTATCGATTTCATGATGGCGCCCCAACGAGTTATGTCTCTTTTTCTCGGCTACGATTATATTAGTATTGGCGATGTGGTTGAAGGGCGGGATCACTATGGAGGAACTGTCCTGAAGATCATGATCGGCCGAAAATTGAAATAGCTTTGCCAGAGCACAGACATTTCATCATTAATCCCGAAAACCTTACCGGTGACCGGTTTATCTTGAATGGTCAAGAGGGTCATCATGCGGCCAGAGTTACAAGAATGAATTCGGATGATGAAATTACCTTGCTGGACGGTTCCGGTGCTGCCTACGGAGCAGTTGTAGATACTGTAAATGGTGACAGGATAGAGGGTAGGATTATTGACAAAATTGACAGATACAACGAACCGACTATACACATCCATCTTGGGGTCGGTATTTTGAAAGGTGTGAAGATGGATACGGTCATTGAAAAGTGTACTGAACTGGGCGTCCGGTCTGTTACACCTCTGGTTCTGGATAACAGTGTTAAGCAAAATATCAACCTGCAAAGGCTTAAAAAGATTTCACTCTCCGCTATTAAACAGTGTGGCAGAGGTCTTCTCCCTGATGTGAACGATGCGCAGACACTTCATGAGTGGTCTGAAAATTCTTCCGGAGAATTAAAATTCATGCTTCACGATTCGCCTGAAAGTGCTCCTCTTATGGCTCAGCTAATGGCGTCCAACCCCCATTCTGAAGTTAGGCTTTTGGTCGGTCCGGAAGGTGGGTTTTCGCCTGCGGAAGTAGAGGCTCTTTCCGCCGCCGGTTTTATACAAGCATCATTGGGCCGAAGGCGCCTCCGGGCTGAGACGGCCGCCATTATGGCTGTGGTTCTTTCTGAACAAATTCTAAACCAGGGTCCGACAGTTGAGTGATTGCCTTTTTTGTAATATTGTTGATGGAGAGATCCCTGGTGATATTGTCTACGATAGTGATTCCGTTCTCGCATTCAACGACATCAGTCCCGAGGCACCACATCACGTTTTGATCATACCTAAGAAACATATTCCAACTTTGAATGATGTCTCAAATAGTGACCGTGATGTAGTAGGAGAACTTCATCTGGTGGCAAAAAAGATTGCTGCTGAGCGAGGCATCTCCGGAAGCGGTTACAGGACAGTTTTCAATTGCAACAGCGATGCTGGTCAGGCTGTTTTTCATATTCATCTTCATCTACTTGGAGGGCGAAAAATGAGCTGGCCGCCGGGCTAGGTTTCTCAATCGCGGAGAAATTTTCAGGATGACACCTCGGACTTACCTTTATAAAATAATCACAATTAAATCTTAAACAGGGGCAGGAATGTATATATCAGAACTGGCGTTGCACGGTTTTAAATCATTTGCAACCAAACAACGTTTGTCGTTTGGAGAAGGGATTACTGCGGTGGTGGGTCCCAACGGATGTGGAAAAACGAATATTGTGGATGCCGTTCGCTGGGTTTTGGGAGAACAGAAAATCCGCACGCTTCGTTCAACCCGCCTCGATGACATTATCTTTAACGGATCGGATGCCAAGAAGGCATTGAGTGTCTGCGAAGTTTCTCTCACTGTCCACAATAACAAGGGGATGCTACCACTCGAGTACAACGATGTGGAGATTACCCGTCGCATTTTCCGCAATGGTGAAAGTGAATATATGATCAACCGCAACGGCTGCCGTCTGAAAGACATACACAATCTTTTTGTGGATACGGGCATGGGCGCCGATGCCTATTCTGTTATTGAACTTAAAATGATCGAAGATATTCTCAGTGAGAATGCAGATGACCGGCGCCGCATGTTCGAAGAGGCCGCCGGAATAAACAAGTACCGGCATCAAAGGCGGGCAACACTTTTAAAGCTCGACGCCACCCACGCGGATCTGGAACGAGTCGATGATATCATCAGTGAGGTGGAAAATAAGGTGCACAGTCTGCAACTTCAGATGAAGCGGTACAAACGGCATGCAAAGCTGGTAGAACAGTTGCGGGACAGTGAAATTACCCTTGCATCTCTCAGGCGTCAGTCCATCCTGAAAGAATTGGATCCACTCAGGAAAAATGTTGACACCTTTGGCAAACAGTATACTAACCGTATGGATGAAGAGAAAGGTCGGGAAGGCACTCTTGAAATATTGCGCAAGGAATATGAGAAGCAGCGGGAAGAACTGTCTAAGATTCAAACTGAAATCGATTCATTTTCCGAGGAACGCCAGATCTGTAGCAATCAAATGCTTGTTCTTTCTGAGCAGGAACGAGGTGCTGAACAAACCATTGAGCGCCTTAATGATGAGAAGACTGATGGTGAGCGAAAGAAAAAATCTCACTATCAACGCATAGAAGAGTTGGAAGCTGAGTATGCGGCAGTGGAACCGAAAGTTAAATCGGTGACAAAAGAGTATGAATCCTTAATAGATGCACTGGAAAGGAGTGACGTAAAATACAGCGATGTCCAGAAGCGGCTCGATTCTTTATCTGAGGCACAGATTGAGCATCTGAAAAAACTGAACAATTCACGTTCTCTTCGGGAAAGGACAGAGGAAATTGTTGATGAAAAAATCCAGGCTCTTTCAGGGTTGGAAAAGCGCTCTGCTGATCACGATGAAGATAATAAACGGCTTAAGTCGAAACAGAAATCACTCATTGCTGAGAGAAAAAAGTGTGAAAAAACTGTTGATGAGAATAAAGTTGAAATGGAAGAGCTGGAATCATCAATTACTCAGTTTAGGGCTGAGAAACATGAGAATACACTGGAGTTTCACCGCATAGCGAACCGTGTGGAGACGTTGGAATCTCAACTTCAGTTTTACAGGGAAGTGGTTGAAAGAGGAGAAGGCTATTCTGGTGGCGCCCGTCACATTCTGAACAACAGCGAAAAATTTCCCGCTGTGCTTGGTACCGTAGCTGATGTAATTGATGTGAAGGAAAAATACCGCCCTGCGGTGGAGGCGGCGCTAGGTCCTGTCTCTCAAAGCCTTATTTGCGAAGAGAGAAGTGACGCCATGAAGCTTATAGAGCAGCTTTCAGATGAAGGTATGGGCAGAGTGTGGATCATNCCGNTNGNCGCNG
>PBTS01000020.1:0-23625 GCA_002729175.1 Fidelibacterota bacterium | reverse complement strand
AANAAAGTATCGACTGTAGAAGANTNCCTGACCGGTGTNGATGCATCATCTGTTGTAAAGTGCGAAAGCAAGTACCAGCCTATCGTTGACTGTTTTCTTAAAGGGACTCCCATTGTAAAAAAATCAGCCCATGCCGAAAAGTGCCTCGCCGAAGGTGATTATTTCAGTAATGTGGTGGACTTACAGGGTAACCTTTATTCAGGTACAGGTCTCATTATGTCACCGGAGAGCAGTGATGGGATTACACTTCTCGGTCGCAAAGAAAGGATCGATTCTTTGGACAGAGAGATCGGCAAACTGGTTAGAAATAGTGAAGAAGTGAAATCGAAGATTAATTCTATGGACACGGCCCTTGATCATGCTGAGAAAAAACATGAAAAGCTATCAACGGAACTTCGAGAAGCTGTTGATCTATTAACCCAAACTGAAAACAATATCAACAAAATAGAATATGGTATTTCACAAAATCTTGAAACACAGCNGGCTATAACCCATGAAATTATCTCCGCGAAATCTGAATTACTTAACTATCAAAAAAGTCTGGATAACCTTATCCCTATTCTGANAACGGAAGAAGAAAAGCTAGCCACATTTCAGACAAAACTGGATGAGGCGAAAAGGCAGGTGGAAGCAGCCCAAAATGAAAGGGAAGAGAAAAACAATAATGTCCAGGATTGTAGAATCCAGCTCATTTCTCTTGAAGGTAGTCGGGACAATATTGAGTTCAGAATCAAAGCATCCGGTGAGGCTATAAAGGAAAATGATGAGAGAGCTGATGCCATAACAATGGAAGTTTCATCTTTAGGAGACCAGATTGAACGGATGAAATCCGAGAGATCAGACGCCGAAAAGAACCATAAAAAACTTTCAGCCAAACTGAAAAAGGCGCTTTCGGTAAAAAATCTTAAGGATGATGCTTTTCGGGAGACATATCGCCAAATTGAAGAGGAGGAACGGATCATTCGGGAAGAACAGCGTGAACGGGAGCGCATGGCTGAAGAAGCTAAAAGAATTGAACTCCGCATTGCCGATCATGAAGGTGAGCTGCGCCGTATCCAAGAGAGGATTCAGGAGAAGTATAGTGAAAAGATTCCCGATGTGGTGGAACGAAACATATCGGACAGCGATCTGGCGCTGGAGATTGACAGGCTTGAGCGAAGTATTGAAAGAATTGGTCCTATCAACATGGCCGTTAAAGATGAGTTCGAGGATGAAAACAACCGCCTGGGATTCTTACAGCGCCAGCAGACCGACCTATTGGAATCGGAACAGAAACTTCTTGAAACAATGAATAAGATTGACACAGCTGCNAGAAAACAGTTTTTGAAAACATTTGAGCAGATTCGGACCAATTTCAAAAAGACATTCACCATGTTTTTTGAGGGAGGTGAATCGGATCTCGAGTTGTTAGGTGACGATGATCCGCTGGAAGCCGACATTAATATTCTCGCCAAGCCACCTGGAAAACATACTAGAAACCTGCGGATGCTCTCATCAGGAGAGAAGGCGCTAACAGCTATTTCGCTTCTTTTCGCTATCTATCTTGTGAAACCCAGTCCTTTCTGTATTCTCGATGAGGTGGACGCACCTCTGGATGATAACAATATTGCCAAATTCACCCGCGTACTTGGGAAGTTTTCCGGACAGACACAGTTCATCATTGTGACGCATAATAAACTCACGATGGAAGCGGCGCAATTTCTTTATGGTGTCACTATGGCCCAGTCGGGTGTCTCAAAAATTGTTTCTGTTCAGCTCGACTGANNACTCATATTTATCTCAATCTCTGTTTGTATCTTTTACCTTTAGTACGTAATTATAGATAATGACTCGTCTTGAAGTCGCCTCGCCGCCGCAGTGGAATTACCATGATCTAATTGCCCATCGTGTTCATGAAATCCTATTGGTAGCATCCCCATATGATGCTTACATACTGGAAGAAGACGGCCGCATAACAGAACAGATTCTCACTGAATATATAGGGATGCATCTTAATTATGCCCCTCATGTGTCTCGCGCTTCTACAGCTTCCGAAGCCATGAAAATGTTGGAGAAAAAAAGTTATGATCTAATTATCACCATGATGAGGATTGCGGACATGGATCCCATCACCTTTGGGAAACAGGTGAAAAAGGATCGCCCTGATTTGCCGGTTATTCTATTGGTATTTGATGCCACAGAATTGCAAAGAATGAAAGAACTCTTGAAGGGTAATGCTATTGACAAGGTGTTCGTTTGGAGTGGCAATGCGAATGTTCTTCCGGTTATCATAAAATATGTTGAGGACAGGAAAAATGTTGAGAGCGATATGGAGATGGGAGATATACGTGTTATCATGGTAGTGGAGGATAGTCCCCGGTTTTACTCCATCATTTTGCCGCGNATTTACAGAGAAGTAATGCATCANACCACATCCCTTATGGATGNAAGTTTGAACGATACTCATAAGCTACTCAGGTTGAGAGCGCGGCCGAAAATTCTTCTTGCCTCTAATTATGAGGAAGCTATTGAGTTAATTGATCTGTGTGGTGATAATCTTATGGGTGTTATCACTGATGTCAGATTCCCAAAAAATGGAAAATCAGATATTGAGGCGGGATTCAAACTTGCTCATTGGATTCGGAACCGTGAAACCGCAATGCCCATTCTTTTGCAAAGCACAAGGCCTAAGGGAGAGTTTCGGGCCAGGAAACTTGATGCAAGATTTCTCTATAAAGAGTCATCGACCTTTTTACAGGACATGTCTGATTTTATTCGTCAGAATTTCGGATTCGGTGATTTTGTTTTTCGACTTCCTAGTGGCAAGGAGGTGGGAAGAGCTTCAACGCTCAAAGAAATGGAAAAACTTCTTGAAACGGTATCGCGCAAATCCATTAAGTATCATGCATCCAGCAATCATTTTTCGAATTGGCTGGCCGCTCGCAGTGAATTCTGGATCGCCTCCCGTGTTAGAAAGGTTAAGACATCAGATTTTGAAAATGTGGAAGGCTTGAGGCAGTATCTTATTGAAGTTATGGGAATGACCAGGCAGGCCAGAGTACATGGCCGTGTGATCCAGTACCATGGTGGTGATGAGGACACGACTGCTGATTTTGTCAAGTTTGGAAGAGGTTCTTTGGGAGGCAAGGCTCGCGGACTTGCATTTGCGCAGTCCCTTGTGGAATCAGATGAGTTAAAACAGAAGTTTCCTGACATCAATATCAGGATTCCTAAGGTCGCTGTTATTGGCACGGATCAGTTCGGAATGTTCATGGACGAGAATAATCTTTGGGCTACAGCACTGAAAACAAAGAGTTCAAAGCGTTTGTCGAAAAAATTCTTAAGTGCATCCATTCCCAAAGAATTGATGAGTTTTATCAAAGCTTATTTAAAAGAGATGAAATCACCTATTGCTATACGCTCATCGGGGCTGTTTGAGGATATGCAGTATCAGTCACTGGCTGGCCTCTATTCAACATTTTTACTTCCCAACAATGAGCGTTCACTGAAAATTCGTGTTGCAAAGGCTGCTGATGCCATCAGGTTGGTGTACGCATCCATGTTTTCTCACGAAGTGAAGAGCACCACCGCCTCAAGCGGTCATCACTTGGAAGATGAAAGGATGGCGATAATCATGCAGGAGGCCGTAGGGCAGAGACACGGTTCCCGGTTTTATCCCACTTTCAGCGGCGTGGCACAAAGCATTAATTATTATCCCATATCATACATGAAACGGGAAGACGGTGCTTCATACCTGGCTCTCGGATTGGGCCGGATGATTGCTGAAGGGGGGAGAGTTCTTCGCTTCTCTCCGAAGTATCCGCGCCTTATGCCGCAGTTTTATTCACCTGATGCCATGTTGGAAAATTCTCAAACAGAGTTTTATTCACTTTCTCTTGATACTGAGCAGAATTTTCTGAGCGACGGAGAAGATGGCAATCTATCGAAAGAACCGCTCTCAGTAGCGGAAGAGGATGGGGTATTACGCCATGTGGCAAGTGTGCTTTCCACAGAGGACAACATTGTGAGAGATTCTCTCAATTATGACGGTCCTAGGATTGTTACTTTTTCGCGCATCCTCCAGTCCCGCGGTTTTCCGCTTCCTGAACTGATCAGTGAAATACTGACCCTTGGTTACGACGCTATGGGGTGCCCTGTTGAAGCGGAGTTCGCATGTAATTATTCTGTGAAGCCCGATGTACCATCTGAGTTCTGCTTGCTTCAGATCAGACCCATGCCCAGCGATACATTTGACACTAGTGTTAAGTTCAAGACAGGGGACAGACACGATATTGTCTGCTCCAGTAAACTGGCTCTTGGTAACGGTTACCTTAACGATATCTACGATCTCATTGTTGTAGATCCCGAAAATTTCGATTTTTCTAATTCAAACAAAGTTGCCGAACAAATAGAAAAGATTAACAAAAAGATCAGGAAGGGAAGTTCAATTTTGATCGGTCCTGGGCGGTGGGGAAGTGCTGACCCTTGGCTTGGTATTCCTGTCCGCTGGAATCAGATCTCCCGAGCGAGGGTAATTGTGGAAGTGGAGCTATATGGAAAGCCTATTGATCCGTCATTTGGCAGTCACTTTTTTCAGAATGTCACTAGTTTCAGGATAGGCTATTTTACTGTGACGGGAAAAAATGACCGTATAGACTGGGACTGGCTCAGGTCTCAACCGACGCATGAATCCTCAGATCATGTCCGGTGGATCAAGCTGAAGAATCCTGCTGCAGTCTGGATTGACGGTAAAACAGGCGATGGACTTATATTGAAAAACCGTCTCGAGTTTTCAGAGAACGGCCACCAGAGCGCCGCCGCTTAAACGACTCCCTGATCCAGCATTGCATCGGCTACTTTAATGAATCCGCCAATGTTTGCACCTTTTACATAATCGACTTTTCCCCCATTATCTCCGTAGCGGACGCACTGATCATGAATGTTTACCATGATCCTTTGAAGCTTTTCGTCAACTTCTTCTCTAGACCACTGAATGCGCATGGCATTCTGACTCATCTCTAACCCGGAAACAGCCACACCACCGGCGTTGGCGGCTTTACCAGGCCCGAATAGAACACCATTTTTTTGGAGTATTTCGACAGCATCGGGCTCTGTGGGCATGTTGGCCCCCTCAGAAACACAGAGGCAGCCGTTGTCAACGAGCATCTTCGCTTCTTCGGTATTGATCTCATTCTGTGTGGCTGATGGGAGCGCCACATCACATTTAACTTTCCATGGGCGCTCAGCTTCAAAGTACTCACAGCTGTACTTTTTGGCATATTCCTGAATGCGGCCGCGCCGCACATTTTTAAGATCTATAACGTAGTTCAGTTTTTCTTCATCGATACCATCAGGATCATGGATGGAACCGGAAGAATCAGAAAGGGTCACCGGTTTGCCTCCTAACAGGTTCACCTTTTCAGCGGCATATTGTGCTACATTGCCCGAACCTGAGATAGCCACTGATTTTCCTTCAAATGATTCGCCTTGGGACTTAAGCATCTCCTCAGCAAAGTAGACACAGCCGTAGCCCGTCGCTTCTGGCCGAATTAGACTCCCGCCCCAGTTGAGTGCCTTGCCGGTCAGCACACCTGTAAACTCGTTTCTTAATCGTTTATATTGGCCAAATAGAAAACCAATCTCACGAGCGCCCACACCAATATCTCCTGCCGGAACATCTGTGTTTGCTCCAATATGGCGCTGAAGTTCAGTCATAAACGACTGGCAGAAAGACATTACCTCATTGTCAGACTTTCCCTTGGGATCGAAATCAGAACCACCTTTGCCACCACCCATTGAAAGAGTAGTTAGACTGTTTTTTAGTACCTGTTCAAAGCCGAGAAACTTGAGGATGGAAAGATTAACAGAAGGGTGAAATCGGAGGCCTCCTTTGTAAGGTCCGATGGCAGAGTTGAACTCCACTCGGAAGCCTCTGTTTACTTCTATCTCTCCACGGTCGTTTCGCCACGGCACGCGAAACATCAAAACTCGTTCTGGTTCCACAAGCCGGTCAAGAATCTTTGCATCCATGTAATGGGGATTTTCTTTCAGGAATTCCCACAGCGATTCTGCCACTTCGAGGACTGCCTGGTGAAATTCAGCCTCACCAGCATTTCTCGACTTAACAGAATTCATGAAATCATCAACTGAGCTGTACATGATTTATCTCCGAATATTAGATTATTAACCGATCAAATTACTGTTGTTAAAATTACAACACATTGGCAGAAGCAAAAAAAATCTTTTTCATAGAGGTGACAGTTCCCAGTAGTTATGTAAATTTCACAGAGGGTTGATTGTATGCTGACTTCATTTCCGAACTCACTGATAAAAACAGGATTATTTGATCTCCTGTATCCACCTTTTTGCCGCTTGTGCGATCAAAAGATCACCACAGATGAAATAGTTTTTTGCGGAGCTTGCCTGAACAGCCTTGAGGCGACCAATCTCAGAAACTGGATCGAAAAAATAACATTCCGCGATTGGCTTGATGAGGTTTACAGCGGATGGTTTTTTGACGAAAAGATGCAGATTATTATTCATGCTCTCAAATATGATGAAATGGTGGTAGTAGGTGATCTGCTGGGTACGAGACTGGCGGAAATGTTTCGAGACACTCTTTTTTCACTCCAGCTCAATGTTTTAACAGCCGTTCCTCTGCACTCAGTGCGGCTGCGTGAGAGGGGATACAATCAGAGCAACCAGCTGGGTGAAGCCATCTCCAAGCACCTTAACTTGCCCTTTTCAGCCGGTCTGTTGCGACGGTGTAAAAACACGAAATCACAAACTAATCTGACGGCGAGCGAAAGGATGGACAATGTCACTGAAGCTTTTATATCAATTGCTGAGCCGCCTGAAAGAGTTTTGATCATCGATGATGTTCTGACGACCGGGTCTACTGTTTCAGCATGTGCCGCGGCCATGAAGAGGTCCGGTACGAAATTTGTTGCAGTATTGACAGCAGGGACGCCTTATTTTCACGGCCTGGATTCGCAAGGAAAAACATGAGATCGCTGGAGTCTCTGGAGTTTGACAATGATAGGGCATTAATCAGGGTTGATTTTAATGTTCCTATGAGTGAGGGAAAGGTGGCTGATGATTTCAGGATACAGGCTGCCTTGCCGTCCATTAAACATTGTATCGATCACGGCGCATCTGTCGTTCTCATGTCCCATCTTGGAAGACCGGGAGGAGTTCCATCGGAAGATTTGAGCCTCATGCCGGTGGGTGAGACCTTATGCGATCACCTTGAAATGTCCATCAAGTTTTCTCACGACTGTGTTTCTGATGATGCTATTGATGTCTCTCATGAACTTCAGGCGGGGGAAGTACACCTATTGGAAAACCTTCGGTTTCATGCCGGCGAAACAAAAAATGACCATGATTTTTCTTCTCGACTTGCACAGCACGGTACATGCTTTATTAATGACGCTTTTGGCACAGCACACCGTGCCCACGCTTCCAATGTGGGGGTCACTGATTTCCTGCAAAACTGCACCCCGGGATTTCTTATGACTGAAGAATTCAAATTTCTTCACTCTGCTGTAATTCGTCCTAAACGGCCTTTTACAATTGTTCTTGGAGGTGCAAAAATAGGGACAAAACTTCCGCTTGTGACCCGATTCATACGTGAAGCTGATAACGTAATTATAGGCGGTGGTATGGCTTTTTCGTTCCTAAAAATGGCTGGTTACGAAATTGGTAAATCAATTTATGATGATTCATTACTACAAACAGCTAAACAAATAGTTGAAATGTCGAAATCACTGAATTGTGAGTTCCATCTACCGAGTGATATTGTAGTTACCGAGGATATATCTTCAGGTCAAGATTCAGCAGTTCGTAAGGTATCTGAAATAGATGTCAACGAAATTGGAGTTGACATTGGCCCTGAAACAATAGATCAATTTTGTGAGACCATTAATGGAAGCAGCACCGTTATCTGGAATGGTCCTATGGGAATTATTGAGACCGAGGCTTACAGCGGTGGTACCAAGGCTGTGGCGGAAGCCTTGGCACAGATGACCGGGAGAGGGGGGCTTTCCATCATTGGCGGTGGCGATTCAGCATCAGCTGTCCGAGACTTAAATTTATGGAATGAAATGACGCACATTTCGACAGGCGGCGGTGCGTCACTGGAACTGCTTGCTGGAAAGGAGCTCCCGGCCATGAAAGCTTTGGAGATGGTATAATGATAAAACCTGTTGTAGCGGCAAACTGGAAGATGTATAAAACGATAGAAGAATCGGTGAGCTTCGTCGAGAAACTAAAGAAGAAGCCTTTGGATTGGGATGAGGTCAACATTATATTATGTGCTCCTTACACTTCGCTCTTTGAAATGGGAAATTCCCTTCGAGGGGATAACTTTGTGAGTCTTGGCGCTCAAAACCTGTATTGGGAACAGGAAGGGGCATTCACTGGCGAAATATCCGTCAGAATGCTCAAAGCCTGTGGTGTTGATTGGGTCATTGTCGGCCATTCGGAAAGACGAATACTGTTTGGCGAATCTGATGAAGATGTCTGTCGTAAAGCCGATGCGGCACTGCAAAATGGTCTTTCGGTCATTTTCTGTGTTGGTGAATCACTTGAAGAGAGAGAGAATGGCAAAACTTCCAGAGTACTCCAGCGTCAGGTGACGGCTCTTTTGTCTCAATTGAACGAACAGTTGTTAAGGATGGTTGTTATCGCTTACGAGCCCATCTGGGCGATAGGAACTGGATTACATGCCACAAGCGACCAGATTGAAGATTCTCACCGATTGATTCGCGGGATTATTGAAAAAGAATTTGTCGGTATTTCAGGGGAGGTTTCTATCCTTTACGGCGGGAGTGTTAACTCCGGGAACTGTAGGGAATTAAGTGAAGTTAGTGAGGTTAACGGCTTTCTGATTGGCGGCGCAAGTCTGGACGCCCATCAGTTTGCTGAAATTGCAACAACAATCACTGAGGTGAAAAAAGAATAGATGTATGGATTTCTGGTATTTTTGCATGTGATCGTCAGTATTTTGCTGGTAATAGTTATTCTCATGCAAGCGAGTAAAGGTGGCGGTCTTGCCGGTACCTTTGGTGGCGCGTCCACCGCCATTTTTGGCGGACGGGGTGCTGGCAGTTTTCTCAGCAAAGTTACGGTGGGCTTGGCGGCAACATTTATGATGCTGGCCATTCTCATCAGTCTTGTGAATGTGCCTACTGATAGCGGCGATTCTATCGTAAGAAAAATGGCTGGGGAAGAAGTTGTTTCTCCGGCGGCTGATCTGCCTGTGCCTCTTTCTCTTCCGCAGGGAGACGAAAAGGAACAATGATATCATCTTCAATACAGTTTGCCGAAGTGGTGGAATTTGGTAGACACGCTATCTTGAGGGGGTAGTGTCCAACAGGACGTGCGGGTTCAAATCCCGCCTTCGGCACAGCGTAAAACATAAACAGGGTTAAGAATGAAAAAGACAGTACTAATAACGATATGGTTAATGGCAATCTTAACTGCTCAGAGCAGTGACCAACTTTTTTCTGAAGGTAAGAAGTTGTTTGAAGACGGATTTTTGGCTGAGGCTGAATCCCAATTCCTTGCTGTTGTGCAGGTTGATCCAGCTGCCGCTGAGGCACACTTTTTCCTCAGCAAAGTTTACCTACGTCAATATGATCTGGATAAAACTCGTGAGTCTCTTAGAAATGCCATTGAATACGATAAGGCAAATCAGGAATACCGAGATGATTTCGATCATCTGAACCAGCTGGCCTCATCCATGGCGAACGCCATGAGGTCGCTGAATGGAGGCGATTCTGACGGTGCCATGGCAAAATTTGAAAAGGTGATTGAGGACTATCCTGAGTTCACCGCCGCTGGAATGTATTACACCGGCATCGCNCTCATGCGTTCAGATCAGGCTAGCGAAGCATCAAAATATTTCCGNGAGTCGATGANTTTTGATCCCAACTATGAAAGGCCGAGAGTTGCATTAAAGGGTTTGACAGATCGAGCCTACAATGAAGGGAATCAACTGCTCCGGAGAGGTGACTACGAGGGAGCTGAAAGTTTTTTTAATGAAGTGTTGCAGTTGAACCCTGACTACTATCAGGCCTACTTCCAACTTGGCTACCTGAACACAAAACTGGGAGACTATGAACTGGCACTGGCAAACTATAAGAAAACAGTGGATATGAATCCCGGATATGCCAAAGGGTGGTTTGCGTTAGGTCTTACTTATCAGCGTAACGGTGATTATGACAATGCACTTAAGGCGCTTGATAGTGCTGTGGATGCCGACCCTACCTATGCTAAAGCGCTTGTTCAGAAGGCTAAAATCCTAATGAAGCAAGGAGACTACAAAACAGCTGAAGGCGCTTACAACCAGGCCATTCAGGTTGATCCTTCTTACAGCACGGCGTACGCTGATCTTGGCCAGATTTATGTGAGCCAAGAGCGGTGGGAAGATGCCACCAGTGCGCTCTCTACAGCTACAGCTCTGGATGCGAAGCTCCATAAAGCATGGTTTTTGCTTGCTCAGTCGGAAAATGCGAGTGGCGATTGCGATAATGCAAAAGAGGCAGCCCGATCGGCCCTCGATGCGAGATCAGATTATGCACCAGCATATTATGAACTTGGCATGGCTGAGGTCTGTCTGGGTAACAAGACAGCCGCTCTGGCTTCTTTCGAGAATGCAAGAAAAGACAGATCGTGGCGCAAGAATGCAGAGTATGAAATAGACAAAATCAAAAATCCTGAAAAGTACAAGAATCCCTAAACAGTTTAAAGGGGCGCTTCGGCGCCCTTTTTTTTATCTACTCTTCCGAATCTGAATTGACGTCCTTATTTTTATCTTACTATGATTAAAGCAATTATCTTCGATCTCGATAATACACTTCTCGATTTCAAGAAAATGAAACAGCATGCTATTTTAGCAGCTGTTGACGGTATGATAGAAGCTGGGCTCCAACTTGACCAGAAAAAGGCATACGATCAGATTATGGAGCTTTATGAAACAAGTGGTTGGGAGAACCAGGAGATTTTTAACGATTTTCTGAACAAATCTACAGGAGAAGTGGATCATAAATATCTGGCAGCGGGAATTGTCTCATATAGACGGGCAAGGGATGCTGCACTTACCCTTTATCCCGGTGTAAAAAAAACACTCATTACGTTGGCGAAAATGAGTATTAAGCTTGCCATTGTTTCCGATGCACCCAGGCGTGAGGCTTGGCTCAGAATTTGCTATCTAAACCTTCACCATTTTTTCGATCTGGTTCTCACCTTTGATGATGTGGGTGAAAGGAAGCCATCTCCCAAAGGCTTCAACATGGTGTTGGAAAAATTCAATTGTTCCGCTGAGGAAGTGCTTATGGTAGGCGACTGGCCCGAACGTGATATGGAGGGAGCCCATCAACTGGGGATCCGCACAATATTTGCCCGCTACGGTGACACTTTTGGTACTGTGGAGTCTGGTGCCAACTGGGATGTAGAAGATATTTTCGAGATTGTTGGAATTATTAATTCACTGAATGAAACCTGAGAGCAACAAAGTCGGTACCGACATTGTGGAGGTCTCACGGATTCGTCAGCTGGCCAATGAGCACGGAGAACGATTTTATCGTCACGTGTATACAGAGGCTGAAGTGAAGTGGTGTCAGGGCCGTGCTGTACCTGCAATGCACCTAGCCGGACGTTTTGCCGCTAAAGAAGCTGTTAAGAAAGCGCTCTTGGCTTCAGGAGAAGAGAATATTCCGCTTAGTGGTATTGAAATTATCCGGCAGGAAGGTTGTCCACCGGAAGTATCTCTACATCTTGATTTAATAAGACCGTACCACTGTCAGGTTTCCATCTCTCACACAGATTCGCTGGCAACGGCAGTTGCCATAGTGGCTCCGCAATGAGAATTCTTTCAGCACAGGAAGCGAGAGAAGTGGACAGAGTTGCCATGCAAGAGCAGGGAGTACCCGGCGTCACACTCATGGAAAATGCCGGGCGTGCTGTGGCTGAAAAGGTCGGTTCAATGGCTGATGGTGGAAAAGTGNGCATCCTTTGCGGAAAGGGCAACAACGGCGGCGATGGATATGCATGCGCCTCTTTCCTGAATGAGATGGAAATAGAATGTGAACTCATATCAATAATTCCTGAGGGAGAAATAACAGGTGACGCCAAACATTTCTATGATGAATGTAAGGGTAAGGACATCAGATTCTGTCACGCTCAGCATGTTAAGGAAGTCGATCTTGGTCACTTTAATCTTATTGTCGACGGTCTCCTCGGCACGGGAATTTCTGGAGATGTGAAACCTGATTCAGCTGAGTGGATCGAAGCCATGAACTCCGCATCCTCAGCAATTCTTTCTATTGATATCCCTTCCGGCATAAACGGGACCAACGGATTTGTTTGCGGAACAGCAGTACAAGCTACCGCCACTGTTACCATGGAGTTCCTGAAGCAGGGAATTGTGGTTCAGCCGGGCAAATCGCTGGCAGGGGAGATTACAGTGGCTGATCTCGGCTATCCCGCCACCGCTTTTGAGAATCTTGAAGTAAAAAAGAAAGCTTTTGATGAGGATTTTGCCCGAAAATATTTATCCCCGCCGCCTGCTGAAACATATAAGCACCGTCAGGGTAAACTGCTTGTTATTGCTGGGTCAAAAGGTTTCACGGGGGCGGCATGCCTGGCCGCCGAATCAGCCGTGAGAAGCGGTGCTGGACTGGTAGTTGCAGCCGTGCCTGAATCCCTTAATTCAATNTTTGAGAAAAAATTGACTGAAACCATGACGTTGCCCATTCCTGACGATGGAAACGGATTTCTGAACATAAATGCCCTTGATTCGCTTCATAAGTGGTTCGGCTGGAGTGACGCTCTTCTTATGGGGCCGGGAGTTGGAACAGACCCCCAGGTGGGGGAGTTGGTAAAGGGTATTNTTCACAAGTACAAAAAGCCACTTGTTTTGGATGCTGACGGATTAGGACACATCAAAGACGATCTGGATATTCTTTCTCAGTTGGAAGACGCATTCATCCTGACGCCCCATCACGGTGAAGCTTCCAGGTTATTCGGGGTCGAGCAAAAGGAGATCAGTGATGATCCATTCAAGTTTGCCACTGAAGCTGTGGGACGGTCAGGGGGTGTGCTGGTTCTCAAAGGCGCTCCTACGCTGACGGCTTTCGGAAATGAGGTTATTGCCAATACATCGGGTCATCAAGGGCTGGCTACAGGCGGTACAGGGGATGTCCTCGCAGGAATTATTTCCAGTTTTCTCTGTCAGGGAATGCCGATTGAGATAGCCGCTCAACTAGCGGTTTTTGTTCATGGTCGGGCTGCTGATCTGCTCTTGGAGGAGAGAGGGTATCGTGGTCTTGCGGCTTCTGATCTAATCGAAAAAATTCCTTCTATTATTGCCGNTTNTGAAACAGGCAGATAGACACCGGGCGGCGACGTATGGATAAACTGNTTATTCAGGGTGGTCGCCCACTGAACGGATCTGTAAAGGTCAGTGGTGCGAAAAATGCTGTCTTGCCTATCATGACTGCCACCATCATTACACCCGGCAGCTACAAAATCAAACGTGTTCCTGATCTTCGTGATACAAGAACGATGATCAGTCTTCTGAATATCATCGGTGCTGAAGTGAACTTTGAGGATGGGACACTTCATATTGATACAACCAGGTGCGACAATCCAGAAGCACCATATGATCTGGTAAAAACAATGCGTGCCTCTTTCTACGTGCTGGGGCCGTTACTATCGCGATTCGGTTACGCCAAAGTTTCCATGCCCGGCGGATGTGCCTGGGGTCCGCGGCCTGTCAATTTTCATGTTGATGCTATGGAGCAAATCGGTGCTGACATAATTCTGGAAGACGGATACATTATTGCGAAAGGCGAGAATTTGAGTGGAGGAGATGTGTTGTTTGAGGTTTCTTCCGTGGGTGCTACGGGAAATGCTGTCATGGCTGCCGTTAAAGCGTCTGGCCGGACGACTATTTCCAATGCTGCCATGGAGCCAGAGATTACATGTCTTTGCGAGTTTCTGAATGCTATGGGCGCCAGTATCAGCGGTATTGGTACCAACAAACTTCAGATTGANAGTGTNAGTGAAATGAAGCCTGTAGATACTGAAATCATACCTGACCGGATAGAAACAGCTACCTTTCTGATTGCCGGAGCAATNGCAGGCGAAAAAGTTGAGGTGGTAGGGGCAGAGCCAAATCATCTACAGGTGGTCCTGAAAAGACTTCAGGAAGCAGGTAGCGAACTTGAAGTGAAAAAAGACAGCATCATCATTGAGAGAAAGGGAAGACCGCGACCTGTCTCAGTGGAAACAGCCGTTTACCCTGGATTCCCCACAGATGTCCAGGCCCAATGGATGGCGCTCATGTCCCTGGCTGATGGCAATTCCACCATCACGGACAGCATCTACCACGATCGTTTTACTCACATTGCTGAACTGAGCCGATTAGGGGCTGATATCAGATTGAAGCATAATGTGTCGGAAGTGAAAGGAAAGGAGCGGTTGCTGGGAGCCCCTGTCATGTCTACTGACATTCGTGCCAGCGCATCGCTGATTCTTGCCGGCTTGGGGGCGGAAGGGCAAACAGAAATTTCCCGCATATATCATATTGATCGTGGCTATGAGAAGATCGAAGAAAAATTTCAGTCCCTGGGAGCTGAGATTTCCAGAGAATCTGAACAATAGCTAAAGACTTTTCAATACTTTCAGAATTTCTTTTGCAGTTACCTCAGGGGTTAGATTGTCTGTAGCCACTCTTACATTTGCCCGCTGGTAATACTTTTTTCTGTCATCCAGCATTTCTTGAAGAATATTTCCAGGATCACCACCACCCTCGATGATCATCTCCTTCGATTCCATTCTTTCTACGAGATCAGCAACAGGTGTATCGAGCCAGATAGTGGCACCTGTNGTATCCATGGTCTGGAATTTGCTTTCTTCCAGAACGGTATCACTGTTACAGGCGAAAACCTGATGCTCTCCCTGGGATAATTCCTGGAGCATGGTCGCCTCCATTGTTCTCAGTGATTCTTCCCCGAAGGTTGCAATGATTTCCTGCAGCGGTCTGCTGTAAATCGCTTCCAGCATTTCATTTACATCAATAAATGCCCACTTGAGATGATTAGCAAGGATACGTCCAATTGTTGATTTGCCCACACCCATCATGCCGATGAGGTAAATGTTTCGAAGTGNCCCGTTCATATTGCTTGGTATGATAATAACCATAGTTTCACATAGGAATCAACTCGGACTCAGAATAAATTGATCTCATTATTTTGAGGCCAATCTCTTTCGAAATTTGCTTCGGGGATCAATTGGCTGAAGAAATTTGGAGAGGTGGCCGAGCTGGCTGAAGGCGGTCGCCTGCTAAGCGACTGTAGGGGGAAAACCTCTACCGCGGGTTCGAATCCCGCCCTCTCCGCGCTTTTGGGTTGGCTATCTTTAATAAAGGCTTGACAGATTATTCACGAAAATGTGAAGGGAAATAAGGTTTCTTCCCCTTTTTTCATTATATGGATCAGTTAGTAAGAGGTGGGAGAGGAATACACCAATGTTTTGCTATTTTGGTCTCCAAATTTGCCCGTGTGTGGCAAAAGAGCGGTACATAGTGTCCTTCAGCATGTCGGAACTTCCAAATTCTGTCCACTTCGATTATGGGAGATTTCATTTTGAGATAAAGATCTTCCAGTTCACGGGATCTCTGTATTGAAGCATCTCTATCACTTGGTTCGAGCAATGAAAGTAAATCAATATTTAGCAAGTCACGTTTCATATAACCGAGTACATCTATCCATTTATAGGCTGTCCCATCATAGATATTTCTAACAGGATAACTAATTTTTTCTGTCCCAACATCTAGATCAAATTGTAGCTGCATCCATCCTGAGAAGCCGACATACCAGTCGATTTTTGATACACTATCTCCATTCGGTGATACCTTGAGATTTTCAATTTTTCTTTCCAGTTCAAAAATTCTATGGAGCAGACCTCTTGCAATATCCTGATCGAATTCACCAGAAGCAGATTCAGGCACATCGCGAAATTCA
Organism: Fidelibacterota bacterium; assembly: GCA_002729175.1. Classification (GTDB taxonomy): domain Bacteria; phylum Fidelibacterota; class Marinisomatia; order Marinisomatales; family S15-B10; genus UBA2125. Next base: position 7,618 of record PBTS01000020.1, on the reverse strand, counting down.
CATTCCGATCGACCGTTGTTTTTCCAAATAACCAGCTTGCCCAGCGCCGTGGCAACGGCTTCAACATTACTCGGTCTTATGGAAGTGACACGACCGTTGAGCCAACGATTGATGGCAGTGGGAGTGAGTCCGGTCCTTCTTGCAAGTTCCGTCTGCCTAACTCTACTTGATTTAATTAGTTCGACCGTTTTACTATAACTATCCATGCTGCGTAAGTATAGAGCTCTTAGGTTATATAAGTCAATAACTACACAACTAATGTATAGATTCTGAGCAGGTCGTTTATCTCGAATACCAGGAAACGCTTTGTCTGAATATGACGATAAGTGTAAGCTCAAACATCTCTGGAGGTGTGGCAGAGTCTGGTTGAATGCACCGGTCTTGAAAACCGGCGTCCGCCTTACGGCGGGCCAGAGGTTCGAATCCTCTCGCCTCCGCGAATTCCCTGAATATTTCCTTTTGACGGGAAACACCACTTTCTTTCACTTTTTCTCGATTCACGGCTAACTTTAACCATGCCTACCGCTCCGAGAGTNCGTTTTGCTCCCAGTCCTACAGGTGAACTGCATCTTGGAGGTGCCCGGACTGCTCTATTTAACTATCTTTTCGCCAAAAAAAGAGGTGGNAAATATTTTCTNNGAATAGAAGACACTGATATTCAGCGTTCNAAACAGGAATTTGTGGATCAGATCTGCTATTCCCTGGAATGGCTCGGTCTCAAGTGGGATGAACCNATTGTTTATCAATCTAAGCGGCGGGACCACCACCACAATTCCGCCCGGCAACTNCTTCAAGCTGGCGGAGCCTATAGGTGTTTCTGTACAGTAGAAGAGNTGGCACTGNANAGGGATGAAGCGGCCAAAGAGAAAAAACTGTATCGCTACTCAGGCAGATGCCGGGATCTGACGGACGATGAGCTGAAACTACGATTGAATAGAGCCGATCCTTTCTGTGTCCGCATNANTGTTCCGGGAGGAAAGACCAAATTCACTGACTCTGTTTACGGTAAAATTGAAGTGGATCACAAGGAAATAGATGACTTCATNATCCAGCGGACGGACGGGTCANCTACTTACAACTTTACTGTGGTNGTGGATGATATGGATATGGAGATCAACTGGATTATCCGCGGTGAAGATCATCTGGCGAACACCCCAAAGCAGATTATTGTTTATAAGGCTCTCGGATCAAAACCGCCGCGATTTGCTCANTTGCCCATGATTCTNGGCCCGAACGGCCAACGCCTCAGCAAACGCCACGGTGCCACAGGGATCCAAGCNTATCGGGATATGGGATTTTTGCCTGAAGCNCTGCTCAACTATCTCGCTCTACTGGGNTGGTCACCCGGTAATAANAGAGAGGTTCTCTCCTTCAAGGAATTNACAGAAAAGTTCTCTTTGAATAAAGTAGTGAAGAAGGGAGGAGTCTTTGATGAAAAAAAGCTTAACTGGNTTTGCGGCCAGCATATGTCGGACAAATCTTCACAAGATCTTCTTAACACGATGCGTGAGCTGGATCCAGACTGGCACAGTGATCAAGATGAGAGCTACCTTCTCAATGTTATCGAAATGGTGAAATCGAGAACCAAATCGCTCAGCGAACTCAACNAATTTTCCGNTTACTTTTTTACNGATCCCCAATCTTTTGATGAGAAAGCAGTGAAGAAACGTTGGAAAGATACCTCTGTGACTGAANTGATGAACCGGTACTGGATGAGCCTNCATGAGCTGACAAAGTGGGAGCCTACCGNNCTGGAGGAGCATCTTCGGACACTTGCCGAGACAGAAAACGTTTCTGCAGGCAAGTTTATTCACCCCGTGCGGATCGCTATTTCTGGACAGGGAGTAGGGCCGTCTCTGTTTGATCTGATGGCACTTTTAGGNCGTGAGCGTGTATTAAGGCGAATGAATTATGCAATTGATAATTTGCCGCCATCCTGATAGATTGATCTGAGATGAGNCGTTTAATCATTACACCTCTNGNTGTTTTCAGCCTGACAGTTTCACTGCAGGCCAATTCTCGATGGCTTAATCTGTATATTCCGGAATTTGACAACCTGCGAAACGATCCTTCAGTGGCATGGCTNAGCTCCGGATTTGNGGACATTCTTTNCAAGAAGTTTACTGAACTTGACGGNGTNCGCGTCTTCGGCCGTNCGGCNCTGGAGAAAATANTNCAGGACAAAACTGTTCTCCTGACNCAGCGTGCAGGTACNGACAATATCCTTGTTATGGGGACNTACAGCAGAGATCTGGACCAGGTGACAGTNAATGCTCAAATAATCAATNTCTCCAACTGGGCTGAACTGGGGATGGTCCGGACGGNANGCTCCATGACNAATNTCACNATTATGGGNAATGATCTTTTTGCCAAACTNTCTGANGGTCTTAAAGAGCGNCTTCCCCNTTCNCCNAAAGCTGATGAACTGTATCCTCTTGGNGGAGGCTATTNNGATGCGCCAGAAATGAACCGACAGACGAAAGAGGTTGGNGAATCGATTGATCAGGCGCTGGAAGGNTTGGAGAAAGCGATGGACGTTTTCATCGGNGCCCGAGGGGTGGAGAAAGGAACTGTNACTTCCCACGGAAAGTTNAGTCGGGAACTCAATTTTGGCANCAAAGAGACACCATCAGNACCGGCCACCAAAGAAGCCATGATGCTGGAGGAGATCCTTGAGTTGGTTGCGGCAAATCCTTACGGCGTTCAGATCGGCGAACCTAAAGTAGAGGTTGATCCGGAGAGCAAGGGGAAAACGGTATTTCTCTCCCTTCCGGTAAAGTATTCACTGAAAGAAAACCTTATCAGTGACATGTTGCGCTCCTTGCCCTATACTGGTGTCCGGCAAGAGGGGACACTTACTACCATCGAATTTGCCCGGAACAAGTTTCCCATTTCCGGTGAACTGAGTGATCGTATTACAAAAGGTGAATTCCGCGTTGTGCCGGTGGTGCAGTTTCTGGGTCAGAACGGAAAAGTCCACACCGCAATTCTTGACAGTGGTGATCCGTACTGGCACAGCCAATCCAGAAAAAAATCGAATACCAGAACAGAACATATTTTTTCACAGCTGGTTGCTTTTACCGTAAGTGGCTGGTCGCTGCAGGTCACTATGGAAGCGGTAGATATCAATGCAACATATACGGTAGAGATGCCGAGAACTGAAGTAGGGCTATTATCGCAGGTTGTTGTCGAATTCGTGCCTGAATCAAATTTGAAGAAGTATCTCTCCAACGTCTTATAATATATCATCAGGGATAAACCTGATTATGATGCGAATCGTTAAGGCATCTGCATCATTTTCTAACGTTTTCAACAGTTGAAGGAGCTTAGCATGAAACAGAATGTTGTGAAGATAGTTTTGGGATTGTTTTTTATGGCCCCGGGTTTGGCATTTGCTCAACCTGGTAAGATGACGTCGGCCAAGAAAACAGCGGCCAAATGGGTTGACAAGAATAGCAAGTCCATCCAAAAAGCTTCCAAAACAGTTTGGGATTATGCGGAAATCGCTCTTAAAGAGCACAAGTCGGCAAAACTCCTTTCCGGCATGCTTGAAGAAGCAGGGTTTAAAGTAGAGCGGGGTGTTTCGGATATGCCGTCTGCCTTTGTTGCCGAGTATGGAAAAGGTAAACCGATTGTGGCGTTCCTTGCGGAGTATGATGCCCTGCCGGGCCTTTCCCAAAAGGTTAAGACAACTATTGATCCAGTTGTGGAAGGTGCCGGGGGACACGGCTGCGGCCATTCCCTGTTTGGTGCTGGAACCATTGGTGGTGCACTGGCACTGAAAGAAGCAATGGATAAGCACAAACTGAAAGGAACTATCAGGGTTTACGGCACCCCGGCCGAAGAGCAGGTGGTGGCAAAAGTGTTTATGGTTCGGGACGGTCTTTTCGATGATGTGGACGTCTGTTTCGATTGGCACCCGTCCAGTAAGAACCGAGTGAGTGTGCTCCCGAGCAAGGCCCTCAGGTCTTTTGAAGTGACATTTTTCGGCCGGTCGGCCCACGCCTCCGGCGCGCCGTGGGAGGGGGTTTCGGCACTGGACGCTGTGGAAGCGTTCGAGACCGGCGTGAACCTTCTTCGGGAGCATATGCCTACTACGGGAAGAATTCACTATGTGGTTACGCAGGGTGGCGGGGCACCTAATGTTATTCCGGCCAAGGCTTCTATCTGGCTCTACAACCGTGCCAAGGATTGGCCTGAGGTGATGAAGATATACAGCCACGTGGAGACCATTGTAAAAGCTGCTGATATGATGGCCTGGGGTGAGGAGTACGGCGATCCCAGATCAGGTTTCAAGCCGGCGGAAATCAATATGCTGACAGGTGTTTATGAATACAACCATAATCACGCAACTGCTAAAGTCATACATGCGAATCTCTCTCTTATGGGTGCGCCGAAGTATACAAAAAATGAAGAAAAGTTTGCTCGTGATCTTCAGGAAGCGTTTGGTGTTGATGTGGAAGGCTATCACACGGAAGTAGCTGAGTTGAATCTTGATCCGCCGAGGGAATCAGGCGGTTCTACCGATGTTGCCAATATTTCCTGGACAACGCCCACCGCTTCGTTCGGCGTCAGTAACTGGCCGCAAAATATTCCTGCCCATTCATGGGCCTCTACGGCTGCCTCAGGCAGTGAGCCGGGATTGAAGGNAATGCTCAATGCATGCAAAGTACTTGCATTCAACGCTATAGATGTNATGTCAGACCCGGGCCTTATTGAGCCCATGAAANATGAATTTGCTGATAGCAGGAAGAAATTTGATTACATNCCGCCAGTAGGTCCTGAAGTAAAACCCGGTTTGCCTTCTCACATGAGGGAAAAGTAGAGATTGACCGGTTTGTTTCTTTAATTGTCTTCTCATTTAATTTGGGTCATGAGGCTCACATTTCCATTTCTGGTCTTATTGAATTTACTAGCGGGCCAGACCTATTCAGTCGGCGATACTGTCGAGGATTTCTCAAAATCCGTCTGCTCCAACGGTGAGGGAGATCTTTCCTTTTACAGCTACAACGGTACCGAGAATGGTGGAGACAATTTCGTTATCTGGATCAACTTTTTCACCTCCTGGTGAACGTCCTGCCAGGCGGAGGCTCCGTTCACGGAAACGATTTACCAGCAATTCAAGGATGACGGATTAATCATGCTTGGTGCCGGTTCTGACTGGGGGCAACCTTACAACTGCAGTCAGTGGGCTACTAAATTTGATCTCACCTACCCAATATTGGACGATTCAGGGTCCAACTTATTTTTTGATTTTGCCTGGGACGGCAGTTCGCAGGCCGGGAACCAGTATTACATTCCCATGAACATCATTATTGATCATACCATGGTGGTTAGGTATCGTGAATATGGTTTTAACGAAAATGGAGTAAAAAACAAGATTGACGAATTAATAGGGGAGATGAAATCGACTTCAGTTGTCGGTGATGAAACTAAACAAATTCAACCTTCATTCGTCACGCTCCACGCCGCTTATCCCAACCCCTTTAACCCGTGGACCAACATCAGTTTTACCCTCGCTGAAGAAACGGTTACCGATATTATTATTTACAACAGCCTCGGAAGTGAAGTGGCCAAGCTGGCCAGCGGCGAACTTTTTGATCCCGGTAGCCACACACTCCGGTGGGATGCCGAGGATGTCCCATCCGGTGTTTATCTTATCCGGTTGGCAACGCCGAAAACATCCGCCACCACAAAAGCGATCCTGATTAAATAAATAAACCCCTCGTTTCTGAGGGGTTGGTAGCCCGTAGGGGAATCGAACCCCTGTTACCGCCTTGAGAGGGCGGCGTCCTAACCGCTAGACGAACGGGCCTGCGTACACCCGGGAGGACTCGAACCCCCAACCTCTGCGTCCGTAGCGCAGCGCTCTATCCAATTGAGCCACGGGTGCAATCTTGCTGGGGAGTAGGGACTCGAACCCCAATTACCAGGGCCAGAACCTGGCGTCCTGCCGTTAGACGACTCCCCAATTCTGGTCGAAAAACAGGCCGATAAATTTACCCGTTCCGTCGGGCCTTCACAAAAGGAAATCCCCTCAAATTAACCTCCGAACGCGTAACAGTAGTTTTATTGCTTTGATTCTCAGAGAACTTTATATTCTTAGTTGACAGCGTCTGTCGACTAGAAGAGGTAAGGTACGTTCAGACATCATGGAGTGGGAGAATGAAAAAACGTCTCGAAATGACGACTAATATTCGAGTGATGAGACTATGTACTATTGTTATTGCCCTTACGGCCACCGTCTGGGTGCACCCTCTTTATGCCCAGGAGGAAGAAGAGGAAGAAGGGATTATCTGGGGTGAAGAAGAGGAAGGTTTTGATGAGGACTTCTTTGGCGAGGATGACGAGTTCTTTGATGAGGGAGAGGAGTCGTTTGATGATGAGTTTGGGGCCGAAGAGGAGTTCGGAGACGAGATGGATGAATTCCTTGAAGAGGATGAACTGCTGGAAGAGGAGTTTGTGGAAGAAGAGTTTGATGAAGAGCCTGTTGATTTCGGTTACAACGTTCGTTTGTCAGCGGCCTCCCCAAGTTTTGTGAACAATACACTCATGACGTGGAACTCCTTTTTGGATGTCCGTCTGGGAGCTGACCTGCCGTTCACATTTAGCCTGGGGCCCATCAGGATGCGCCTCGGCGCTGAAGTGGTGACGTACAAGTTCGAGAACTACCTCCCGGAAGGCGGCACGTTCAACGGTGTGGGGATCTACGGGATGGTAACTTTCCCAGCCGGTCCTTCGGACATGCATGTGGGGGTGGGTGTTCTTGGATCATCTCCGGCCGTTGTGTTGGGACAAAGTTTTGGAATCCCCTATACAGACAATATTATCCTCAAGCTGGGAACAAGGGTTACCATGGCTGCCAATCCTCCGGAGCAGATAAAAGAAATCGGTCCCGCTGCAGCCTGGCTGGAAGGCTTTTTCACGGTGGTTTATTCACTAGAATGAGTGGCGAAAAATTCATGAGAAAAAGTATCCTCTGGTTCATTAGCTGTTTTCTTTTCTTTGCTGTTGTTCCCTGCCAGGCGCAGGAAGAAGAGGAATTTTTCGAAGAAGAATTTGGTGAAGAATTCCTGGATGAAGAGTTTTTGGATGAAGAAGGTTTTATGGATGAGGAAGATTCTTTTCTGGAAGGAGAAGAATTTGGAGAAGATGAACTGTTGGATGAAGAAGATCAGCTAGGCGATGAAGATTTTGGCGGTTTTGATGAAGAAATGGGAGAACCTCTTGAAGAAGATTTTGAAGGCGATACCCGCCTGGGGTACACCATTATGGTTTCCGGGGGAATGCCCACATTTCGCAACAGCACTCTTTTGCCGTGGCTTGGGTCCCCTAACGGCCGCATCGGTGTGGACCTCCCGTTCTATCTTTCGCTGGGACCCATCGGTTTTCGTGTTGGTGCCGAAGTGGGTATGTACGGTTTTGCCTATGATGAAACAGGATTGGAAGTTCAAGATAAGGGAGTGCTGCCGCTTGAGGGTCAGTTCGGTGGCATCGGTTTTTTCGGTATAGTCACTATCCCGTCCGGGCCGGCGAACCTCCGGTTTGGTGCTGGGATGCTGGGAACTTCACCAGCATATATGGCAGTTCAGAGTCTTGGAGTTGCTGTTGGTGATAT
>PBTS01000019.1:0-61747 GCA_002729175.1 Fidelibacterota bacterium | reverse complement strand
GGGGAAAGGTCTTCTGCTTGCGGTGAATAAATGGGATCTTGTGGAAAAAAGTACCAACACAATGAAAGAATTAAAGGAAGAGATAAGGTACCAATTTTCATCTCTCAAAGATTATCCTGTTGCGTTTGTTTCCGCCAAAACGAAACAGCGTATCTCCTCGCTACTTGGGGAATGTGAAAAAGTTTACACAGCATGGTCCGCGGAGCATGCTACATCACAGATCAACAGCGTGTTAAAAGGGGCTGTGGAGAAGCTGTCCCCACCGGCGGTTCGAGGCAAGCATATTCGGATCAAGTACGCCACACAGACCGGCTCCCGTCCGATAAGGATTTCTCTGTTTTGCAACTTTCCCGACCTCATCCCCGTCTCTTACCGTAACTACCTGGAAAACCAGTTCAGGGCCGGGTTGGATCTTCATGGTACACCCCTCAGACTCCAATTTAAGCGGTCCTGAGGTTCCTCACAGAGCGATTGCCCAGCAGGCTGATTTCGTGTTAAATTAAACCGATCGCGGGGTGGAGCAGTTTGGTAGCTCGTCGGGCTCATAACCCGGAGGTCGTAGGTTCAAATCCTACCCCCGCTACTGTCAATAAACCCGTCACTTTTGACGGGTTTATTTTGTGGGATGATGGGTAGATTTGCGAAATGAAAATTAATATTCTAATCCCGTGCTCCCTTTATTTCTTCCTGTTAATCATTTCCTGCTCAGGAGATAAAGTTGAACTGGGCGAAAAAGTTACCCTCGATTGTGTGCAGACTGATCCGTCAGGGATTGTGCCGGATGATCTTTACCAGGTGGGTGCAGTGACCACAACCGATGACTATCCGCCCTTCACCAAAAAACTGGATGTCTGCGGTATTACCCTTGTGGCCCGGGATGAGATATCCGATGACTTTATGGACAAGGTGGCTGTCACCATAAGCGAGATGTTCCCACGGAATGAAACCGTGGATTCTCTGCTACAGAAACAGTTGCTGACCAATCTTTACCGTTACAAAACGGTGATCCCCCTGGTTTACGGTGAGGAGTGGAATCTAACAACCGGTGAGGAAGAAGCGTGGGATGAGACTGCGAGCTGGAACAGTTTATGCGATATTATCATGGAAAATATCCCCAATCAGGTCATGGAAGTGGTGGAACATATCCTGCATCACGTAACTGATGTGGGTCTTCACTATACTTTCCCGGAAGAGTGGGGACTATCCAGTTCCTCCCGGCTGTATGAAGTGACCCAGGAAGCCATTGCCCAGGGTTATTATAATGTGAATCAATATTCGGACATTGATGAATTGGGCGTCCGTAACCGGGTGATCCTCCAGGAATATGCTTACTGGATCATCTATACTGGCTGGGACCTTCGCAAAACCCATGGACCTGAAGAAAGTGAATGGTCCATTATGACGAAGGATGAATTGATGTCAAAGTTGCCTGAATCTTTCAGACTGTACGAAGAGACGATCCTGAGCGTCATGGCCTGTCCGAGCCCGGAAACGCTGAATGCATTCCTGGAATAATTTTCTGTAGATAAGTCTGGTTCGAATCTATTTCCAGGTATCGAAAATAAGCCCCAGGTAGGCGTAGAGCAGGATGATTCCTGTTACGGTAGCGCAACACGATCCCAATCCTGAAAAATTCTTCGCCTCTTCATGACGTGTCGACTGTTTGTCCTTAAACAGCTGGCCCATGGGAGCATCCACACCTTCCTGTCTTGCCTGTAGCTTGCATCGCACACTCATGGCAAGGAACAGAGGTATCTCTTTCAACTTCAGGGCTGTCAATCCTTCCTGGCGGGCTTTCTCCATGACAGGGTGCTGACAGCTTACAAGGAATGTTCCCGCTTCAGGTACAGTCTCTTCGGTTTTAGCCGATGCTTCCTGAGCGGGAAGCCCGGCCCACAGTAGGGCCACAAATAAAAAAGCTTTCAAGGATTACCACCCAACAACGGCCGCAACCCTGAGAAACGGCTTGGTCATGTTAATGCCGCCGGAGAAATTGGAGCTTCCTTTCTTGGCCTTCCATTTGTCCCCGAACTTTGAATACATGTAACCAACACTTCCTTCTACCGATACAAAAGAGAGCAGGTACATCCGCATTCCGACCCAGCTGTAGAATCCAAATGCTGAATTTGTAATTTCGGCTGTGGTGGAACTCTCCACGCCCAGGGTCTCATCGCTGGCGGTCAGTTTTTTGTTCATAAAAACGGCCTTTCCGTACATGGGTGAAAAGCCGAAGTTCGCCTCGAATCTTTTCCAGAAAGTGAAATAAGATTCCGCCATGATTCCCCGGTAAACAATGGGGAGGATGTAATCTCCTGAAGACCGGTTGTAGGTTATGAGGCGGGTGGAAAGTTTTTTATACCCCACACGAAGGGATGGGTATATGTTTACGGAAAGGTCGTAGTTCAGAGGAAACCAGGCAGAGCCGATCTTTGACATTTCCTGCTCAGCTAGGGAATCATTGAATTTATCCGGTTTCGTAAAACCAATACCCAGTCCGATACGATATCCCACCTTGTATTGTGCGGNNAGTGGNGAAGAANAAGATNACCATAACTAGAGTAATAATAGNAAAAATACGANTTTTCTNAAGTAANACTTTCATNTTAGNAAGACAGAAAAGAAACNCTATTTTCTATTTTCATGATGCGGTTAGGGACTGTTTTCACGGTTATGNGTATTGAACAAATGTTGGTCACGAAAAGGTCATAACTGGTTTAATTTAGAGCGTGAGGCACCAACAACAAATGAAGTTCTCTCTTTTGGCCATGGTTTTTATCTCCACAGTGGCTACCGGGACCGTACGTCACAAGGTGATTCTCCGAGGTGGCGATGTTATTACGGGCTATGTGGCTGAGATGACTCATGACTCCCTGAAGATCATTCCCGCTTCAGGTGGGCTTCAAACATCCGTAACCCTTGACTCTGTTCTTTACGTTCACAATTCGAAAGGAAAGTTGTTTTATCTCTCTCCGAAGATCAGGAAGTTTTTTAAAAAAGGTCTTGGCCGTGGTGGCGTCATCACAACTGTCATGGGAGAGTCGATACCATATCGGCGTCTTGGGCGGGAGCTGTTCATGTTTGAACCGAAACTTGTCTATCAAACGGAGGAGGAGCCGAAAAGGCATGAAATACTGCTGACGGATATCCACAGGGTTCGGTTTGATCATACTGTTTCGGAATACGCCGTCAAGAAAGGAGCTCTCGCCGGAGCCAGCTTTACCACTGTTTTGTTTCTTCTCAAGTATAAAGCTATTAAAGAGTTTTTCAACTTTAACAAGCTGTTCAGGACGGGGTCAGCCGCTTATAAAACTGGAACCACCATCATTCCGCTCACTACCATTGGCTGGGTTGCCTACGACTTTTTCCGCGGTGAACGGGAGCTAATTCTCAATCCTCTCAAATAGGCAAAAGTAAGATGACCTCGCAAGTTGAGCTGATAGGGATGACGCGAGATGAACTGCGGCTATTTGTGTCTAAGTTGGGCGAGCGGAAGTTCCGGGGCGACCAGCTGTTTTCGTGGATTCATGAGCACGCGGTTGTGGATCTTGACGAAATGACAAACCTGCCCAAGGAGTTCAGATCACAACTCCGGTTATCAGCGGAAATGGATATTCCTGAAATTGTGGATATGGTTCCTTCAGCCGAAACATCATCACGGAAATTTCTGTTCAAACTCAGGGACGGACTGAAGATTGAAACAGTTTTTATTCCAGAAGGGAAAAGAAAGACTGTCTGTCTCTCTTCTCAGGTGGGGTGTCCTCTGGAATGCAAGTTCTGCGCTACAGCAAAGATGGGACTGCTTCGAAATTTGACGGCTGGTGAAATTGTTGGGCAGCTGTTGGCGGTGCGGCGGGAGACTGGCGAACGGATTACCAATATCGTGTTTATGGGGATGGGGGAGCCGATGTTGAACTACCAGAAGGTTCTTAAATCTGCTTATATAATAAATGATGATGATGGAATGAATATCAGCATCCGGAAGATCACAATCTCAACGGTGGGAATAGCAAAAAGGATCAGACAATTCACAAAAGAGAAGCACCCTTTTACGCTTGCCCTCAGCCTGAACGCAACGGATGAAACTCAGCGTGCCAGCCTCATGCCCATCACTAAGAAGTACAGTATTAGGGATTGTCTGGAAGCATTGAAGGAGTATACGGACAGATCACGTAAACGGGTGACGCTGGAATATGTTCTTATGAGCGGCACAAATGACTCTCCCGCGGACGCCCGCCGGCTTGCGTCCTTCATGAAAAAATTAAACTGCAAACTTAATGTGATTCCGTATAACCCTGTTGTCGGAGAGCCGTTCAAAAGACCTACGGTTCACCAATTGGAAAAATTCATTTCGAATGTTACCGGGGGACGAAGCATGGTAACAGTTCGATGGAGCCAGGGAAAAGATATCAATGCTGCCTGTGGACAGCTTTATGCTGAGAATGTAGAAAGAACTGTCAGGAACCAAACAGAGATCTCAGCATAAATATTGTAGATTCAGGTTAATGAAAAGAGGTCATAAATGAGCCTTATCAAAATATATACAACCAACTGGTGTTCCTATTGCGTAATGGCGAAACGGTACTTTGATGAGCAGGGAATGTCTTACGAAGAGATCAACATCGAAGAGAAGGGGATGAGCAGGGAAGAGCTTCAGAAGATGACCGGCGGAATGAGTGTTCCGCAGATTGTCATCGATGACGAGGTCATTGGTGGTTATGATAATCTAATGGCAATGGCTTCAGCGGGAGAACTACCCGCATAGGCCGCCAGTCTATTTTATCAGCATCACTTTACGCGCTACTGTTTCCGTTTCACCGTCCAGCTTTATAAGGTAAGGTCCGCTTGGGAGATCTCTCGCCTCCAGCGTCACTTCGTTGTAACCGGCTTGTACTTCTCCCAGTTTCACGCTTTTCACTTCCCGCCCTTTCAAATCCACAACTGACAATGCTACCTCTTCCCAGGTGGGAAGAAAGAATCGGATGGTGGTGGTGACGTTGAAGGGGTTGGGGAAGTTTGGTGAAAGTGTGATAGCTGTGGGGATGATCACATCGGTGTTTACCGTCAGCCTATAGTGGTATTTCACATTCTTAACTGTATCTGTCACAACGGCTACGGTGAACATGTCTGTTCCTGTTGGGATGGGGATGATGGTTCGCCCCCGGGCCCGGTAAACGCTGAAGCTGATGCCGCTTTCGGGTATACCGTTGATATTATAGCGCAGTGAGTCACTGAAACTTTCGAAATTCATTTCAATGGCACCTTCCGGTAGTGTGAAGCCGATGTAGTGCGTGGCGTTGTGCATTAGTTCATTGCCGGTATATTCTACAATGGCGCCTGAACCATTCAAGGTTACGGTACGATCCAGCCTCGGTTCAATGCCGTATTCCCTATAATCGGCGCCTTCCTCGTAGCGGTAGTCGCCCGCATCACTGTCTGACGTTAGAAGATGATTTGCTACTGCCATCTGATTCAGAGCTTCTCTAAATGAAGAACCACGGCGACGCAATACCTGGTCAATATTATAGATAGTGTTATCGGACTCATCTTTGGTAACATTTTCAACACTTTGCTCAAACATTTTTCGTATGGTGGCGGGACCGCCAAAGTGTTCGGACAAGTAACGGAAGAAAATCCAGCTTCCGTACCAGTGAGGTGCCCGGGAGTAATCAAGGGCTACGTGAGGCTGTTTCATCCACAACTCTAAAAAGTAGTAATTGTCATTGATATCGTTGTATACCTCATCCTCCATCCAGACAGCAGTGGATTCTAGGAACCAGATTCTATCCCAGGCGTCATAGCCGAACTGGATGGCATGGAAGAATTCATGGGCAAAGGTGACCTGTACACAGGCAGCCTCTTCGCAAAGGAAAGAACTGTAATTACTGTTCATGACAATATAACTGGTAGCGGCGTATTCTTCCTTAGCTTCGGAAAATTCGTTGTTGCCAGATAAGTTGGCCAGGTATTCAAATTGAGTAAATCCGTACAGAAGATCTCCGAGATCCAGTATGTAGATATCGTAGGCATCGGTGCCGCCATTATCGGAGTACCATCTGTCAGAAGGTGGACGTGTATAACCGTGTTCCCCAATTTCAACGGCGTAAGTTTCTTCAGCTGTAGCAGCCATGAGCTCAACCATATCGGGGATTCCGTCACTGTCCGAGTCTGTTGAATCTACCGCATGGTTTCCCTTCAAGGTGTAATGAATTCTGAAGATGCCTGTATCGTAGTGCCACTCCAATCCTTCCGGCCGCCCGAAACCAGCCATTGGCCGCTCGGTATCAATCCCCAATTCGTTCAACTGTTCTCTGGTCTCGGCATCCAGGGAAGGGGCCGACTCGGCCAGCTGTTTCAGGACGGGTACGCCGCACTTGATAAAGTTGTGGCGCTCTTTCGCCGCAGTGGAATGAGTGCGCCAGGTCATCTTCCGTACCGCCGAGACCAATTCTTCTGGAGTCAATTGCTTAAACGTACTGTCTCCAGCAGAGTATGCGAAGGAGGAGGATAGCAAAAGGATGAAAAGAACTTTTCTCACGAATCATCCTCCATACCGCGCTCTCTCCGGTGGCTCATGGCATCTTCCTGGATTCTCCGAGCCATAGCTTCATAGACCCGGTGCTTTTTATCTGAATCCTCGATGTTTTTGTCTTTTTTTTGCCGATACCGGAGGCGCATGAGGATACCAAACACAATAATACCCGCCACATAGAAAAGGGCAAAGTAGTCCAAATGGTCAGTCATTGGTCTTTTTCCGTCTGTGAATAGAGCAGCCATCCCGCAATAATCATAAGCACACCCGCTGTAGTCACCTGTTTTTCGGAGCGGAGTGATCCTTTTGCCGCTAATCCTGTTCCCAGGAACATGAGAGAGTAGGGTACTGCCGCACGCCATGTCAGTTCCTTCGGTGGCCCAACAGTCACTTCCTGACCTGCCGGTCGTTTACCAGCCTTCTCAATGGCCGTCACCGATTCGGTCAGGGGCAAACGAAGGGTGAGACTCACTTTTCCTTCCGAGTCAGAAATAATTTCAAAATCTCCCACCTGTTGTTTTAGATGAAAATTGAGTTGTGCAGATTCAGCTACTTGGTGTACCTCAAAACCGGTAACGGCACCGGTCCGGATTAAAGGCCAGGTCCGGTTTGTGTCCACCGTCACGCCGTGTAGTGTTACATAGAACCATCCCGTCTCCTTGAACCATCCTGAGATTTGATCCTCGGGAAGATGATTATTGAGATGTATGGAAATAAGTGTACCATTAGTTTTCTCCTCAATAGTGATACCTTCAACTTTGATTTCTCCGTGAAGAAGAACGGAGGAAAATAGCATAAGACAAGGTATGAATCTCCCGCATTTGAAACGCATTGTGGCCTCTTTGACTGAATATAAAAACATTAAGCCAAATATTGAGCGAACATTGTATATTTGCAATAGAGGTCTTCGCATTGAGTAAAACTGTCCGAGGTACTGTTTATCTTTTGGCGCTGTCATTTATTATGAGCAGCCTTCCTGGGTTCGTATATGCTGTCCCCACCGCTGCCGTACAGAAGAAACAGACGAAAAAGAAGAAGAGTTCCCCAAAGAAATCGAGCAGCAAAAAATCCGGATCTTCGAATCAGTCGTCAAAGAGAGCTCAGGCCAAAAAATATATTGACAGAGGGAAGCAGCGGATAAAACAGAAGAATTACGCTGGTGCTCTCAGCGATTTTAAGAAAGCACACAAACTTGTTCCTACCAAAACGACTCAGAACTATATAAAGAAATTGACCCCCATGGTGGCGTCCGCCAAGAAGAAAGCGACGTCCAAACCGAAAAAATCGGTTGCGTCGACACCTGTCGTCAAGCCAAAGAGCCCGTACAAGCTTTCTGACAGTATATATAAGTTGACGAATGATATGGACACATCCACCCGGAAGATGAGAAGTGCAAGAATGGCGCTGAAGCCTCTGGATACCCGTTCTGCTGATGAGGTCCACCGCCAGCGTCTCGAAACAATTAAGACAGTAGCAGCCAACAGACCTGAAGACAGAAGGGCTCAACGGGACCTGGCCCTCCAGCATGAAACTGAAGGCCGCTTCAATGAAGCAAAAGATATCTATCTCAGGCTGATTGCTATGGAACCAAATGTGGCAGATCATCATTTTTTCCTTGGTTCACTCTATACTCGCATGGGACAAACCAATAACGCTCAGTTTGCTTTTCGTGAAGCACTTCAACTGGATCCGAATCACCAACTTACCATGGAGGAACTCTCCCGTTATGGCGGTAAATCTTCAACCAAGTCCATGGCTTCGGACCTCATTCAGGAAGTGTCTAAGAAACAACCCAACGGACAGGCACAACTTCTGAAGGATGTCCGCACAAGTCTGGACAAAGGGGACTATGATGAAGTGCTTAGGCTAGCCAGTGAACATTCAAGCCGTTTCTCGCAAAGTGCATCCCTCGTTTTCATGAAAGGCCAGGCGCAGGAAGCCACAGGTGATTTGGAGTCGGCCAAGAAAACCTACAAGCAGAGCATGACCATTGATCAATCGGACCCAAGAGGTGGAATTGCACTGGGAGACCTTTACTTTGGTCAGGGAAACTACCTTTACGCAGCCATCACTTATGAAAGCGTACTACCGAGGGATCCCATGAACGTTTCGCTAAGAAATAAACACGGCCTTAGCTACTACCGTGCATTTGAATGGGGCAAAGCTGCTTCTGCTTGGGAAGAGATGCTAGGCTACGCCCCCAACCATCTGGAAGTGCGCATGCTTCTGCCGGAGGTTTATTACATCATGAGTCTTGAGTATGACAGGACAGGCTTCACAGATTTGAGCCGTCGTGCTTTCGCTAATGCACTCTCTGTAAATCCCAACAGTTCGGCATGGCTTGTGAACGCACTTAAGACCGCCGGGGAATTCTATCGTGAAAACGGTATGTTCCGCCTCTCATTGAGGGCCTATCAGGACGCCATGGAAATAGTGCCGTCAGATGTGGATGCTTATAACGGTCTTGGTGCCACCTTCTGGTATATGGGTGAAAAACAGATGGCTGTGGCGGCGTGGGAAAAAAGCCTCTCAATCCGTTCTGACGACAATGCTGCAAAAGGGTGGCTTTTGTTGGCGAACCGGTCTTCTGACTAGCTACACTTTTCTTAAATTTTCCAGAATTTCTCTTTACGGTTACATATGAAAAAGATTTTCATCTTTGCGCTTATTTCTGTTTCCATAGCCGCCAACCGACCGGGAGATGACCGTTTGTGGGAAGGGATCTATTCTTTCTACAATTACGAATTCAACAAGTCAGTATCGATACTATCTGAAGTAAGAGAGCTTCATCCTGAGCATCCTACCGTCCATTTTACATGGGCCGTGTCGAAATGGCTTAGAGCCCAGGCCTACAACGGCATCGAAGAAAGTTACGACACACTCTTTGCATCTCTCGAAAAGATCATTCCTGTCTATGATGATTATATAGAACAGTATCCTGATGAGCCGGAATACCGGCTCTATGCGGCGGCATCGAAAGGGGTGAAGGCGCGGGTTCATCTTGGGAAAAAGGAGTGGATGAGTGTGGTGATGGAGGGGATCAAAGGATATAGCGGTATCCGAGCGGTTCACAACAAAAACCCGGAGCTTTGGGACGCTTATTTCCCCATAGGCATACTCAACTTTTACGCGGGTAACATGTCCGGTTTTGTTCAATTCTTAGCAGGATTTGTAGGGATTGATGCCGATAAAGCGTTGGGCATGGAACAGATGACCATTACTGCTGAAAAAGGCCAGTTTGCCTGGATCGAGGCGTCCCAAATTGTTGTCTTTGTCTATCTCTGGATGGATCAGGATTTTGAGAAAGCGCTGACTATTTCCCAGCGACTGGTGGACCGTATACCGAAGAGTATTTACAACCAGCATCTCTACACGGAGAGTCTAATCCGGCTCAACAGACTGGATGAAGCGGAAGCCAATCTCAGGCTCACCAACGAAATGGCGGAAAAGTTGCCGTCTCTTTCAAAAAAGGGTTGGCTGCCAACTCTGAAGTACCATGACGCCTTGCTCTCCTTTTATAAGGGGGACACCGATCGGGCCATGGAGATGGTGACACAGTCCATAAATGAATTCAACACTGAACTGGATACGCCGTTAGGTTTTGGCTATCTTCTTCGAGGCAATATCCACGACTTGCGCGGTAACAGAAGTTTGGCTGTTGAGGACTACCGTTCAGCCGTAAGGCTGGACAACTATTCGGCGGCTATGACCGAGGCGAGAGAATATCTTCACCGCCCCTTTGAACCGAGGGTAGAGTAGCCAATTCACTGGTTTTTGGGTAAGAGAAAGCCTAATTTTTCTATTACAATGGAATCGACAAAACCAATAGAGCGAAGAGAGACCCGTCAGGTAATGGTGGGTGATGTGCCCGTGGGTGGTGGTTCACCTATCTCTGTTCAGTCTATGACGACCACGAAGACGGACGACGTTCAGGCCACACTGAAGGAGATTGAGCGGTTGGAGGAGGCAGGGTGCCAGATCATCCGTGTCACTGTTCCAGATGAGGCTTCGGCAAAGGCGCTCCCTGAATACAAGAAACGCATGAATGTGCCTCTGGTGGCCGATATTCATTTCAATTACCAGATGGCCCTTCTGGCCGTTGATAGCGGTGCCGACAAGATTCGTATTAATCCGGGTAATATCGGAAAGCGGGACAGGGTTGAGGCCGTCCTTACAAAAGTGAAAAATGCGGGGCTCCCCATTCGCATCGGTGTCAATGCTGGTAGTCTGGAGAGTGATCTTTTGGAGAAATACGGTTATCCCACACCCGCCGCCATGGTAGAGAGCGCCGAGAGACACATCAACATCTGCAGTGAGTTTGATTTTGAAGACATTATTGTTTCCCTCAAGGCTTCTGATGCCCGGCTCATGATAGACTCTTATAAACTTTTTTCTGAAAAATATGACTATCCCCTCCACCTGGGGGTGACAGAGGCGGGGCCTGTGAAAAGCGGCAGCATCAAATCGGCCATCGGACTCGGCGTCCTCCTCCAGCTGGGGATTGGTGACACTATCCGAGTTAGTCTCACTGATGATCCCGTGGAAGAAGTGAAGGTTGGTTTTGAGATTTTAAAATCGCTCGGTCTTGCCAGTCGTGGTGTTACCATAATCTCCTGTCCCACCTGTGGGCGGTTGGAAGTGGACCTGTTCAAAATTGCAGGAAATATGGAAGAAAAACTGTCCCGCGTCAAAAAGCCAATGTCACTGGCGCTTATGGGTTGTGCCGTGAACGGTCCCGGTGAAGCGACACACGCTGATATGGGTATCGCTTTTGGTAAGGGAGGTGGCCTCTTGTACAAGGATGGTGAAAAAATCGGCCACGTGGATGAAGATGAAGCTATTGAAAGACTTCTCAATATGATCGAAAATGAACAGAACGGAACGGCCGCTCTAAAAAAGGAACCAGTGGAGGTAGAGGAATGAAAATATTCAGGACATTTGTCATGACTGTCACCATGCTGTCTATGGCCGCGGCTCAGGCAGATTATTCACCCGTTCCGCTTTACTGGAAAACACTTCGGCCGAATGAGAAAGAAATTTATCTATTTGCTTACCTCACACAGGTGTATGATACACATAAATCCCTCATTAACGAACAAGGTCGTGGCGATTTCACGAAATGGTACTATGAAAATCGGGCTGAGTTGTCTTATAACATATTCGATGTTCTAGACACCACAGATGTTGTAAAGTTTGTGGGATGGGTTGACGATTTTTACTCACAGCCCGAATACCACGAACGGCCCTTTCCGGAGGCGCTTGAGTATGCCTATGATCGTTCCCAGATGAAGGAGCAGACGCTGCTTGAGAGGTACGAAAGCCTCTTGGGTAAAGAGAAAAAGAAACCGAATTGACCTTGCGTAATTTCATCCCCAAACTGGTCAGTGAGTGGCGGGATATCTATCGCAAGGGGGGATTCACACTAATTATCAGGAAGCGGGGTTGGGTGGTCGTATTTGCATTCTTTTTTTTCTATCTGATCAGAGATACCGTTCTCTATCTTCTCTTGCCGTATCTTGCGGTGAAAGGATTCTTTTCGTGCTCTTAGAAAGATAGAGAAACAAATCAAGGCAGTGGGATCTTTTGTGAGGTAACATTGCCAAGGAGGGAGGAGGGCCCATGTGGAAAAATGATCACTTCTCGGTGAAGCGGAAAAACATCTCTTTTGAGCTTCAGGAGATGAGCGTATGGTTGTGAAAATGCATGCCCGCGTTCTGAGCAGTGCCATTCTCGGCATAGATGCGTACGAGATGGAGCTCGAGGCCAATCTGACGCCAAGACCTATGCCTCAGTTTCTCACTGTAGGACTGCCAGAAGGGGCAGTGAAAGAGAGCAAGGAGCGCGTAGTAGCCGCCATCAAGAACTCAGGATTTCGCTTTCCCAGCAAGAAAGTAGTGGTAAATCTCGCCCCGGCGGATATAAGGAAGGAGGGTAGCGCCTTCGATCTTCCCATGGCCATCGGAATCCTAGCTGCGCTGGGTGAAGTGGATACTCAATATTTGGATAAGCTGTGGATGCTGGGAGAACTTTCGCTAGACGGTTCCCTCCGTCCCATTCGAGGTGCACTGCCCATCGCCATATCCGCCAGTCAATCCGGCGTAAAAGGAATTATCGTCCCCCGGGAGAACGCCCGGGAAGCAGCCGTGGCTGAAGGGGTGAAAGTGGCGGGAGCATCTTCGCTGAAAGAGGTGGTAGATATACTGAACGGTGAATATACCCTTGAACATACAAAAGTTGATCTTGATGAACTGTTTAGGGATAGCCTCAACTACCCCATCGATTTTGAGGAAGTGAAAGGACAGGAGCATGTGAAACGGGCCATGGAGGTGGCTGCTGCCGGAGGTCATAACGTTATTCTCATCGGTCCACCGGGATCGGGAAAGACTATGCTTGCAAAACGACTGCCCACCATTCTCCCCCATCTGACGCTGGATGAAGCGCTGGAAACGACCAAGATCCACTCCGTAGCCGGTTCTCTACCACCTGATTCAGGTGTAATCGCTACACGTCCTTTTCGCTCGCCCCATCATACTATCAGTGATGCGGGACTCATTGGCGGTGGGACAGTGCCAAAACCTGGAGAAGTGAGTCTCGCGCACCACGGTATTCTCTTTTTGGATGAGCTGGCTGAGTTCAGGAAAAATGTTCTGGAAGTGATGCGCCAGCCCATGGAAAACGGCGAAGTGACCATCGCACGGGCCGCCCTTACGGTGAGCTATCCGGCCAATTTCCAGCTGGTGGCTGCCACCAATCCGTGCCCTTGCGGTTACGCCACGGATCCGAACAACGATTGCACATGCGGGCCCCAGGCGATCCAAAAATATATGGGTCGCATCTCGGGACCGCTGTTTGACAGGATTGATCTCCACGTGGACGTGCCGGCAGTACCATTCAGTGATCTTTCGGAGAAACCGTCCGGGGAAAAATCGGACAGTATCAGGGGACGCGTGGAGCAGGCGAGGAAGAAACAATCTGAGCGGTTCCGGGCTGTGGATGGGATGTATGCCAACGCTCATATGGAGACGAAGGAAATCAGACGGTTTTGCAAAATAGGACTGAAAGGAAAATCTCTCCTCAATTCGGCTATGGAGAAACTGGGTCTATCAGCGCGGGCCTATGACCGAATACTTAAAGTGTCAAGAACTATTGCCGATCTGGCCAGTGAGCCCGAGATTCAGCCGTCTCATTTGGCGGAGGCAATTCAATATAGAAGTTTGGATCGGCAGTTATGGTTGAACTAAGGGGTAAACAGTGACAAAATATTCTGTATTTCAACTTGAAGAGTGGTTTGAGAGGTATGAGTTCGAGGTGGATCATCTTCTTGGATCAAGCAGTTGTGCAGGAATGACCATGGAGGAGTTGTGTCAAATTACCGGTGAAACCGTCGATTTCGCCGGGTCGTCTCTTGGCGCCACACCGGGGCCAGGCAGTGACGAGCTGAGGGGGGCTATCTCCACGTGGTATAAAAAGGGAGCTCCGGAAAATGTCTACATAACATCGTCCAGCACAGAAGCCATATTCCTGCTTATCGAATCTATTCTTTCGCCAGGTGACTCAATGATAGCCATGTTCCCTATGTATCCGGCGCTTTACCAGCTGGCAGAAGATAACGGAGCTGAAATACGTCACTGGCATTTGAGACACGAGAACAGATTTGAACCGGATCTTGACGAACTGAAGGAATTGGTGGATGATACAACAAAACTGATCGTTGTAAACAATCCGAACAATCCCACTGGACATATTATGCTGAGAGACGATCTTCAGCACTTGGTACACTTTTCCCTGGAACACGGCATTCAACTCTGGGTGGACGAAGTATTCCGGGGAATCACAGTTGATGGAGGGCCGGTAACACCGTCCATTCGTGACATTGACTCTACTACCATCTCTACTGGCTCCATGTCTAAGTCGTTCGGTTTGAGTGGCCTCAGGGTGGGGTGGATCGCGGCGCCTGAGGAGGTCCTTGAAGCGTTGATTCATATACGGTTTTATACCACCGTCACAGCTCCGGTTATTGAGCAGAAGATCGCCACAGTAGCTCACCGGAATAGGGATAAGGTCATAGGGCGTAATCAGACGATTTTAGATACGAACTATACCTTTCTTAAACAGTGGATGGGAGAGAGGAACGGCGTCTTTGACTGGGTAGAGCCTAAGGGTGGTCCCGTCACCTTTCCTAAATTTATTGACAGTGTTAACACAGATGATTTCTGTCTGAAACTGGCGGAGGACTATTCTGTCCTTGTTCCGTCGGGGAACTACAGTTTCAACGCCGAAGGTTTTATACGGATCGGTTTTGGGCATTCCAGCGGATTTGAGGAGGCTATGTCGAGAGTGGGGGACGCCCTTAATCAATTTATGAAGTAACAAATTCCAACTGTGATGATTCGTCTTTCCTTCATTTATATCAGCCTGTTGATTATTGGTTGTTCTGGTGGAAAGAATCTTACTACTGTAGAAGTGGACGGCCAGCGGACTGAGGTACTTTCAAAAGTGGCCAAAGGAGATTCCACAATGGTGAAGATGACATCATACCACGAGAACGGACAAGTTAGTGTGATGAGGCCATTTAAAAAGGGGGTTCCTCATGGGAAATGGCAATGGTTGGGAGAACAGGGCAGCCGGGATACGGTTCGTGTCTATAAAGACAGTTTGCTTGATGGAAAGTCCCGAGCTTGGTACCCCAACGGTGTTCTTCTTTTTGAACAGATCTTTAAAGGTGGGCAGCGGGTAGGGACCTGGCGAATTTGGTATGATGACGAAACGCTTCGATCTCTGAGTGAATATGCTGATAATGAACTGAATGGTGTCCATGTGACTTGGTATTCAAGTGGTGTGGTTTCGAGTCTTGTGGAGTATGAGAATGGGAAGAAAAATGGCACTTTTTCCGAATGGACTCCAAAAGGGATGATAGTGTCAAACGAGATATACATTGATGATATACCCCACATTCTCATCAAGTGGCACGATTCCGGTGAACTCAACTCAGCCACTGCTTTCCGCGACGGAAAAAAGGAGTGGTTACTGGAATGGGACCGTCATGGACGGCGTATCAGCGAATCGCTTCATGAAAAGCATACGATTCACAGAGTGCGGTTTCAGAACGGGAATCGGCAAATTGAGGCGGATTTTATCGGTGATAAAAAGCACGGTGCTGAACTTCAGTGGCACCAGAACGGGCTGCTAGCAGTGGTACAGTTCTACGTCCGAAACAGAATCATTTTTGAGCGGGTGTATAACAAGAAGGGTAGTTTTAAACATGAGACGGTTAGTGTGAAAGGTGAACCCATCTGGTCGCGGAAAAAAGAGCCAAAGATTCCTTCTTAGAGAATTTGCTACAATTGTAAATTCGCCAGGGTAAAGACTCATGCCTTTTGACCTACATTCTTACAAAGATCCCCTGATCGCACTTGGTTTTGTTCTTGGTGCTGCCTTTGTTGGGTGGATATTCAAGAAGTATATCCACAATCGTCTTAAGAAGGTTGCCGAAAAGACAAGCTGGAAAGGTGACGATGTGGTCTTGAATGCTATAGAGTCACTCACCGTACTGTGGTTTGTACTTGGCGGTGTATACCTGGCGGTGAACCGTTTATCCTTTGGTGAAGAGCTTATGGGGACAATCCAGACAGTAATAATGATCCTGTTTGTGCTGTCTATTACTCTTGCACTTTCGCGCATGGCGGTAGGTTTACTGGAAATCTTTGCTGAAAGCAATGATGCTTTTCCATCCACCACCTTGTTCTCCAACCTAACTCGGATTTTGATTATTACTGTTGGCCTGCTGGTCATTTTCCAAACTCTGGGAATTTCCGTTACGCCGGTGCTCACAGCTCTGGGTGTGGGAGGTCTAGCCATAGCACTTGCGCTGAAAGATACGCTGTCTGACCTGTTTGCCGGGCTGCATATATTACTTTCCAGAAAGGTGATACCAGGTGATCTGGTGGAGCTGGACACCTTACACAAAGGGACGGTTCAGAACATTACCTGGCGGAACACCATTATTCAGGATCGCCGAAACAATACAGTTGTGATTCCTAACTCCAGACTCTCTACAGCAATTATGACCAACTATGATGTGCCTGTGAAGCTCCTGGTTGCAAGGATCGCTTGCGGCGTCAGCTACGACAGCGATCTTGATCATGTGGAGCGGGTAGTGCTGAAGGTGGCCGATGAGGTCAAATCCAATGTGGAAGGGGCCGACAAGAACTATGAGCCGAGCATCACTTTTATCAATTTTGGTGAGTCCAGTATCGACTTCAGGGTTTCCATAGGCTCCAATGATTACGGTGGCCAGTGGGCAGTGACCCATCAGTTCATCAAGCGGCTTCACAAACGGTTCAAAGAAGAAGGGATCGAGATTCCGTTCCCCATTCGGACTGTTTACCAGCGAAACGGGGAATAAGCCGGACTCACCCTACCTTGGGTTGACAAACTTTCCTTTATTCCAGTGAAACCTTCGGCCTGGATCGTCACCGGTGCTGTTTTCGGTTTTCTCGCTGTTGCCTTGGGTGCTTTTGGCGCCCACGGACTCAAATCGAAGGTAACTGCCGATACGCTGTCATCATTTGAGACTGCTGCCCGTTATCAGATATATCACGCTCTAGCGCTGATTCTAGTAGGCGTTTTGGCCAACACTGTTTCATCACCTCTTCTTGAATGGTCCGGCCGGCTGTTTGCAACCGGTGTTGTTCTCTTTTCCGGCTCTATTTACCTTATGGTATTTACTGGTGTGACTTCCTTAGGGGTAGTGACACCTTTCGGCGGCCTATGTTTTTTGGCGGGGTGGGCCGCCCTGGCGGTGGCCGCTTACCGCGGATAGGTACTCCGAAAGATTATGTCAAATTCACCCAAACGTGTTGTCAGAACATTCGATGCCACCAACATGGTGGCGGGGAACATGATCGGCTCGGCTATTTTTCTCCTTTCAGGATATGCCGCTGCACCGGTCCTAGATGGCGCTTGGCTCATCATGGCGTGGATTGTAGGAGGTATCATGGCTACTCTGGGAGCTCTGGCTATTGCTGAGCTTTCCACGGAATTTCCTGATATTGGAGGCGACTTCCTCTATTTGAAGAAGGTGTACGGCACCTATCCTGCCTTTCTCTACGGCTGGATGAGTCTCATGGTTTTTGAGACAGGCTCTATTGCCATCCTGTCTATTTTCGGCGGAAAGTATTTGAAGGAATTTTTTCCTGGTGTTCCACTTTCAGTGCCAGCACTTGCATCTGTGCTGGTGATTCTTTTTTCCGGACTTCACTGTCTCAGAATCACCATTGGCTCCCGTTTCCAGTCCATTCTTACGGTGGCAAAGATTGGCGGTTTGGGACTACTTTCGGTTATGCTATTTTCAAACACTTCATCGGTGCCGGCTGTTGAATCAGCAACTGCTGTTGAAGGGAGCCCCCTCATCGGTTTTTCCCGGGCGCTTATTCCTATCTTTTTCGCTTATACAGGGTGGAATGTGGCTGGCTACATAGCCGGAGAGATCCACAATCCAAGGAAGACACTGCCGTTTGCTCTCATCGGCGGGACAGTTATTACCACAGTCATCTATATCATTGTACAGTTAGGTTTTCTGAAAGCTATCGGATTGGAGGCCATGCGGAATGAAGAGATGGTGCCCCTCATGGCGTTGAAAGCGGTGGGCGCCGAAGGGTGGTCCACTTTCCTATCTATACTCATCTTTGTCAGTATTATCAGTTCACTCTCCATTACTATTCAAACTGCGGGGGCCAGGGTGATTCAAGCCATGGGTGATCACGATGTTTTTTTCCGATTTACGGCGAAGCGCCACCCAAAGTTTGATACACCGGTTAATGCGCTCATGGTCCAGGCAGCCTGGTGTGTGGTTATGGTTTATTCCCTTAATATCAACGATCTTGTGGACTCAACATCGGTAGTGATGATCCTTTTTTCCGCTCTTTCCATTTCTACCATGCTGAAAATTGGACAGGGTGAGGGAAGTGAGGAGAGGTACAGAACACCCTTGTTTCCACTGGTTCCCGTTGCATACATTGGGTGTGCAATGCTCGTGTCGTGGGGTGTGATACAGTTCCATTTGTCACAAGGCTCGATATTACCGGCCTGGGGTGTCGGTTTCCTGGCTGGCGGGACTATAATCTATTTTATTTGGGACAGGTTAAGAGATTCAAGTGTTACTTAAAATAAAACCGTTTAATGCCGCTGTTAAATCTCTCTATGAGAATCATGGTCATTTTCATCCTGGTGATGCGGGCCTGGACCTTTTCGTACCAAACGAAGTGACTATCAGTGCCCGGGAGACTGTGCCCATCCACCTCCAGGTGGCGTGCGAAATGGAAGGGAGGCCCTACTTCATGATGCCGAGATCAAGCATTTCTAAAACCCCGCTGAGGCTGGCAAATTCAATAGGGCTTATTGACGGTGGTTATAGAGGAGAGCTCATCGCCTTTTGTGACAATATCACCAGCGAGTCATACACTGTTGAGGCAGGTCAGCGTTTGTTTCAGGTGGTCGCCATGGATGGGGCACCGCTGGAGATCGAAATCGTGAGCGAACTGAGCGAATCGTCCCGCGGTGACGGTGGTTTCGGGAGTACAGGTTCATGAGTAAAATAAAAGATAAATCACTGGAGGAAGAGGGCCGGCGGGCTCTCGGTTGGGCTGGTGAAAATATGCCCATCTTGGCCAGCATTCGGGAGAGGTATGAGGAGGAGAAACCGCTTACGGGGCTGTCTGTCGGTGTCGCCATGCACCTTGAGCAGAAAACAGGTGTTCTGCTTCAAACACTTCAGGCTGGAGGTGCCGAAATTTCGGCAAGTTCATGTAACCCTCTCACGACAGATGATGCTGTAGCAGCGGCTCTGTCTGAAGAGATGGATATTTTTGCCTGGTCCGGTCAAAGTAAGGAGGAGTACTACAGCTGTATAGAGTCCGTTATCCGCTCGGCGCCAAAAATTACTGTGGATGACGGTGGCGATCTCATTTTTATGCTCCATTCTAAGTACCCAGCCATGCTGGATGATGTCATGGGCGGATGTGAGGAGACCACGACTGGTGTCATCCGTTTGAAAGCTATGAGCCAGGACGGTGAACTGAAGGTGCCTATCATTGCAGTGAACAATGCCTACTCAAAATATCTTTTTGATAACCGGTATGGTAGCGGCCAGAGCGTTATCGATGCCATCGCTTCAGCCACCAATATGCTCATTGCCGGGAAGACAGTAGTGGTGGTGGGCTACGGTTGGGTAGGCCGGGGGGTAGCCATGCGGCTTAGGGGTATGGGTGCAAGGGTGATTGTGGTTGAGACGGCTGCCTCCCTGAATCAACAGAAGCAGTCCGGTTTTCATAGGGGACTGGAAGCTCTTTATGACGGTAACTGGGTCATGTCCATGGAAGAGGCAGCAGCTATGGGTGATATTTTTATCACAGCTACGGGAAACAAGCATGTTATATCCAAGCATCACTTCAAAAAAATGAAAGAGAATGTGATCCTTGCCAATGCGGGTCATTTCAACAATGAAATCGACGTCGATTCTCTTCAGGCCATGAGCAAGGAATCCAAAGAGATTATGCCAAATCTGGTCCGTTACCGATTGAAGAATGGCAAAGGTATTTTACTCCTTTCAGAGGGGCGGTTGGTGAATCTGGCACGTCCTTCGGGGCACGGCCATCCCATCGAGATCATGGACGGTAGTTTTGCTGTCCAGGCTCTCTGTGTGGAATATCTTGCTAAAAGTAGTGACAGTCTTAAGCCGGAAATTTATGATGTTCCATCAGACCTTGATGAAGAAGTGGCAAGATTGGCATTGGCGGCCCAGGGCATCACTCTTCAGAAGCCTACTCCTCAGCAGGTAGAATATGTGTCTGCTTGGGAAGAAGGGACGTAGTAGTCCCAGCCTCCTGATAATTAGTCTAACCTTCGAACTGTATTGCATTTTTGAAAAAATTTGTTGGCACTCTCTTATAATGAGTGATAACTTTGTATGCTAAAGTCGAGTTGATTGAGAACTGTTAACACTTAAGTTAAAGGAGACAACAAGAGATGGCACTGAAAATTAAGCCTTTGGCTGATAGAGTCGTTGTCGAGCCTGACGAGGCCCAAGAAGTCTCAGCAGGTGGAATTATCCTTCCAGACACTGCTCAGGAAAAACCTCAGCAGGGGAAGGTGGTCGCCGTTGGCCCGGGAAAAGTAAGTGACGCTGGCACATTAATTGAGTCGGCCGTCAAAAAAGGGGACACTGTCCTCTACGGTAAGTATTCCGGGACCGAGGTAACTATTGACGGTACTGAGTANTCCATCATGCGCGAGAGTGATATTCTCGCTGTNCTNTAANNAANAANCATTCAATTAGGAGAATAAANAATGGCGAAACAGATTGAATNCGACGCNGATGCCCGTAGCGCCTTGAAAGCCGGTGTAGATAAGCTCGCTAATGCCGTAAAGGTGACGTTGGGACCCAGGGGTCGGAATGTCGTCATCGAAAAGAAGTTCGGCGCCCCTACATCTACNAANGATGGTGTCACTGTGGCAAAGGAAGTNGAACTTGAAAATAATCTTGAGAACATGGGTGCACAGATGGTGCGGGAAGTGGCGTCCAAAACGTCCGATGTGGCCGGTGACGGTACCACAACCGCTACTATTTTTGCACAGGCGATCATCCGCGAAGGGATGAAGAATGTTACTGCCGGCGCAAATCCAATGGAGNTCAAGCGCGGTATCGATGCCGCNGTTGAGGTGGTTGTTGAAGGCCTTCGGAGNCAGAGCAAGGATCTTCCCGGAAAGACTGANATTGCCCAGGTNGCNAGCATCTCCGCCAATANTGATCCTGAAATCGGTGACCTTATTGCCGATGCCATGGAAAAGGTTGGCAAAGATGGTGTTATAACGGTTGAAGAAGCGAAATCCACCGATACCTCTCTTGAGGTGGTGGAAGGTATGCAGTTCGATCGTGGTTACCTGTCACCGTATTTCATTACCAATTCAGAGAACATGGAAGCAGACCTGGAGGATCCGGCTATTCTGATCCACGATAAGAAAATCAGCACCATGAAGGACCTTCTTCCTATTTTAGAGAAAACTTCTCAGGCTGGTAAGAGTATGCTTATCATTGCTGAGGATGTGGAAGGTGAAGCTATTGCTACGCTTGTTGTGAACAAGCTTCGCGGTACCCTCAAAGTTGCTGCCATTAAGGCGCCTGGTTTTGGAGACCGCCGTAAGGCCATGCTTCAGGATATCGCTGTTCTTACGGGTGGTACGGTAATTTCTGAAGAGCAGGGCTACAAACTGGAAAACGCCACACTTTCCTATCTTGGAAGTGCTAAACGAATAGTGATGGACAAAGATAATACCACTATCGTTTCGGGTGCGGGTGAATCTGACATGATCAAGGCCCGGATCAATGAGATCAAGGTCCAAATTGATAAATCCACATCGGATTACGACAAAGAGAAGCTTCAGGAGCGTCTCGCGAAATTATCCGGTGGTGTGGCTGTTTTGAATATTGGTGCTTCCACAGAAGTTGAAATGAAAGAGAAGAAGGCCCGCGTTGANGATGCCCTCCACGCCACTCGTGCAGCAGTGGAAGAAGGGATTATCCCCGGTGGCGGTGTAGCACTCATCCGGACTCTTGACAAAGTTGCCAAGATGAAGCTCTCCGATGAGCAAATGGTAGGTGCCAACATTGTCCTTCGTGCACTGGAAGAACCACTGCGACANATTGCAAACAATGCTGGTCATGANGCCTCNATTGTTGTGCAAAANGTGAAGGATAGCAAAGGTGATTCAGGATTTGATGCACACAGTGAAAAGTATGTGAAAATGTTCGAAGCTGGTATCATCGATCCCACTAAAGTGACAAGAGTAGCCATTCAGAACGCAGCATCCATTGCTGGTCTAATGTTGACCACTGAGGCGCTGGTTGCGGAGATTCCTGAGAAGGAGCCGCCAATGCCGATGCCTCCGGGTGGAGATATGGGTGGTATGGGTGGTATGGGTGGAATGATGTAATTCACCCGAATGACTTATAATCAAAAAAGCCCCGTTCTTTTGAACGGGGCTTTTTTTTGCCGATTTAGTCATTTCTTCACCTTGTCTCACCTTAAGCGTGCGGCTAAATTCATTTAATTTTCTGATGGGTATCATCCGATTGACAAAGATGCTTTTTTACGGCTACCATGGCGTAGACGAATCTGAGCAAAAGCGTGGCGGAACCTTCGAGGTTGATCTGGAATTAAGGAAGGATTTGTTCAAATCCATGAATTCTGATAGTCTGGATGATACCATTGATTACTCAGAAATTTACCAGACTGTACACAACTGTCTTACAGGGACGAAGTATTTTCTTTTGGAAGCACTGGCTTCACATATTGCCGATTCAATCCTTTCCTCATATCCCCTCGATGCTGTTAAGGTGACTGTTCGTAAACCCCATGCTCCGGTAAAAGGAGTTCTCGGCTCCGTTGAGGTTGAAATTGAAAAGGAAAGGGGCAATTGACTGTCGACGCATATCTCAGTCTCGGCTCCAATATTGCACCAAGATTTGAAATTCTCCAGTGTGCAATAGAGGCATTACACCTCCTTCCTGATTCAGGTGTTGAATTGGTCTCATCCTTCTATGAGACAGAAGCAGTATCGCCTTATCCTCAGGCTGATTATCTCAACTGTGTTGCCCATATTAAAACCGAACTGACACCTGAGGCTTTGCTAACTAGCTGTCGGGAGATTGAATTTTCCAACGGCCGACCTGTAAGCCGGGATAAGAATGCACCCCGCACGCTGGATATTGATATCATCTTCTACGGTAATTGGATAATTAATGCTACCAAACTCATTGTGCCTCATCCTAGATATGCAGACAGGCGGTTTGTCTTGGAGCCGCTTGCGGAAATTGCGCCTGATTATATCTGCCCTGATACCGGCAGTTCAGTAGCAGACACTCTTTACCAATGTAATGATTGTTCCCGTGTTCAGCTATTTTCTCTTGAGACTGTGTGAAAAATCTTTACTATGTAGCCATAGAGGGTGTCATTGGTGTAGGCAAGACCAGCTTGGCCCACCTTTTAGAGGAACGGTTGAATGCCAAACTTGTCATGGAAAAATTTGATGAGAATCCCTTTTTGGCAGATTTTTATCTTGATCCCGAGCGGTATGCTTTTCAGACACAGCTCTTTTTCCTGTTGAGTCGCTATCGCCAGCAACAAGAACTCCGCCAGACAGAAGTCTTCCATAAACTGGTTATTTCCGATTACATGTTTGTGAAAGATCGTCTCTTTGCCTCACTCAATCTGGATGATAAGGAGATGTCACTCTACGATTCTGTTGCCAAAATCCTAGAGAAGAATATCCTCAATCCGGATCTCGTCATCTATCTTCAGGCAGATACACCACGACTCATGGAGCGAATTACCTTAAGGAATAGGGACTTTGAAAAGAACATGTCTCCGGACTATATCGATGCTTTGAATCAGATCTATAACGAATATTTTTTCAGGTATCAGGAGAGTCCGCTTTTGATCATCAATACGAATGATATCGATTTCGTACATAACGAGGAGGATCTTGAAGAGGTCATACGCTACATTCGTCAACCCGTGAGCGGAACAAAGTTTTTCAACCCGGCGTCTAATTTCTGATGCTCAAGACCCTTGTACTTTTTGCCATAGGTTATTTCTTATACAAACTTTTCAGGTTTAATCAGCTTCTTTTTGGGAAAAAACCTCATCAGTCGAGAAAGGAGAAAGAAAAGTCTTCACTGGGAATTCGTGACGAGGATATCAGAGAGGCCGATTTCAGCGATATCGAGGAGGAACATTAATTATGAAGGATATATTACAAAGGATCGTGAAAGACAGAGTCAATGTGGGACTGTTATTGCTCAGAGTATTTTCCGGTTATCTTATTCTTGTGAATCACGGCTATGGAAAAATAACAGCGGATCCTGGTCGGTGGGAAAAGCTTGGTGGTGCCATGGAAAGTTTTGGTATTGATTTCTTCCCTACTTTCTGGGGATTTATGGCCTCATTCGCAGAGTCGTTCTGTGGTCTTTTCCTGGTGCTGGGTATTTTCACCATACCGGCTTCATTCCTACTATCGGTCACCATGTTTGTGGCGGCGTACGGTCATGTTATTGATGGTGAGAATGCAGAGAAAGCTTTTATCTACGGTGCAATATTCCTTGCGGTCATGATCATGGGTCCGGGCAAATACAGTCTGGACCAGAAATTCTTTCCTCGTCTTACGTGAAAGCGGTTAGGATCCACGAACATGGCGGTCCGGAAGTGCTGACATGGGATGAGGTGGAGTCACCATCATGTCCCAAAGACAAAGTATTAATGGAAGTAAAGGCTGCCTCCATCAATCACCTTGACCTCTGGGTTCGAAAGGGTTTCCCAGGTATTGAGCTGCCCCTCATTATGGGAAGTGACGCCTCAGGTGTCATTGCCGAAGTCGGTTCTGAAGTCACCGGCTGGAATACTGGTGATGAAGTAATGGTCCAACCCGGTGTCTATTGTGGCAAATGCAAATTCTGTAAGCGGGAGAAAGAAAACTTATGTGTCAAATTTGGAATTATTGGTGAAGCGGGAGATGGTACCCAGTGTCACTTTGTTGCCATCAAGCCCGAAAATCTCGGACGAAAACCTGCCGCCGTTTCGTTTGAAGAAGCTGCAGCTTTTCCGCTGGTTTTTCTTACCGCCTATACTATGTTGGTTCGAAGAGCGAAAATTGAAGAAGGGGAGAATGTTCTCGTCCTTGGTGCCGGTTCAGGTGTAGGCAGCGCTGCTATTCAGATCGCCAAGCATTTTGGATGCACCGTCATGGCCACAGCGGGGAACGAAGATAAACTTCAGCACGCCCAAGATCTTGGTGCAGATTTGACTATAAATCACTACAATGAAAAGATTCATGAGCGTATTCGTGAGTTTACGAAAGGGTGGGGTGCAGATATTGTTTTCGAACATGTGGGTGAAGTGACCTGGCCATCAAGTATGCGGTCACTGGCACACGGTGGCCGACTTGTGACATGCGGAGCAACCACCGGACCCAAAGCAAGTATTGAGATCAGGCATCTGTTTCACAAACAACAGACCATTATGGGTTCCACNATGGGTGATGCGNCGGCGTTTACTGAACTGCTGGATTTTCTTGAAAAGGGAGTNCTGAAACCCGTTCTCGATCGAACTTTTCCCATGTCAGAGGCTGCTGAAGCTCANCGCTACATCGAAGAAGGNAAACAGTTCGGGAAAGTGGTNCTTCTGNCGGATTAAACGTTATANCTTTAACACAATAGNTCTTCCATGCGATACAGGAAACAGATCTTTNTCTGTACAAACGAACGGCCACAGGACAGTCCCAAAGGGTGCTGTGCCTCAGGAGGAGGAAGTGATATTCGTTACGAATTTGTCAAGCTGATCAATGAGCACGGTTTAAAAGGAAAAGTTCGCTCGAACAAGTCCGGCTGTCTTGACGCCTGTGAAGTGGGTCCTGCTGTGGTGATTTATCCCGGAGGACTGTGGTATACGGGTGTCACTGTGGAAGATGTGCCTGAAATATTTGAAAAGTCGGTACTTAATAATAAGTCGGTAGAGCGGCTTCTGTCGACTCAGGGAACCTGGGATGATCTTGAGAAATTAAGGAATGTCTAAGGATTACAAAAAATGGACTGTCGAATCAAACTATCTCTTTCAGGATTTCAACAAATCTGTAAACATCATCAAAAGAATTGTAGAATGGAGCAGGTGCTACACGTATTACGCCTGGTTCTCGATAATCACACATCACATTTTTCCCCGTCAATCGTTCATGGATAGTTTTTCCACTGCTCGTGAACCTGATGGAAAGCTGACACCCCCTCTGTTCAGGGTCGCTTGGGGTGATGATAGTGAACGCTTCAGAATCGAGTTGATCCAAGAGATACTCCAAATAGCCAGTCAATATCACACTTTTTTCTCTTAAAGCATCCATCCCCACTTCCTGGAAAAGATCCAGAGAAGGTAATAGCGGTGCGGCTGAGAGTATGTTGAGGTTGCTGATCTGCCACCCTTCAGCACCTGGAATGGGGTCGAACTTCGAAGGCATTTCAAATCGCGTTTCTTTATTATGTCCCCACCAACCGGCGAATCGGGGGAGATCTTCATTTTCCCCATGTCTATTATGGACAAATACAGATGCTACACTGCCTGGACCAGCATTGATGTACTTGTAATTGCACCATGCTGCGAAATCCACATCCCAGTCGTGAAGTTTCAGGGGTACGTTCCCTATTGCATGGGCCAGGTCAAATCCAACCACACACCCCTGAACATGGCCGGCGCGAGTGATCTCTTTCATGTCGAAAAGCTGCCCTGAGTAGTAGTTGATGCCGCCTATGAGAATGAGTGCAATGGATTTGCCTTCTTTTTCAATCGTTTTCAAAATGTCTTCAGTGCGTATAGTTGTTTCACCTTCCCTTGGCTCAATTTCGACAATTCCTTCCTCCGGCTGATAACCGTGGAATTTAAGTTGNGAGGCTACAGCGTATTGGTCTGACGGAAATGCCTTTGCTTCCATCATGATTTTGTAGCGCTCTTGGGTGGGACGATAGAATGAGACCATAAGAAGATGAAGATTAACAGTAAGTGAGTTCATTGTAACCACTTCATCCACTTTCGAACCAGCAAGAGATGCCATTTTCTTATTAATTGTTGATTCATAGGAACCCCAAGGTCGTTCACCCTCATGGTGTCCATTTACACCCAGAAATTTCCATGTCTTTATCTCCTGCTGAATATATTGAATTGTATTTATTGGCTGTAAGCCCAATGAGTTTCCAACCAAATATATAGAGTTTCCACCGTTGGCNATTTTTGGTATGTGAAACATTTCACGATATTTTAGGAGTCCATCGGATGTATCCATTTCTAAGGCGGAATTTTCTTCAAAATTGTTGTCAATCATCATAAAGGGTAGGCATTTTTTTTTCTGAATTCGCTTAGTTAATTAATGCACGGTCTTTAAAGACTCATCAACCGCCCTCCATCAACAGGAAGGTTGATACCGTTGATGTATGATGCAGCAGGAGAAGCAAGGAAAGCAACGGCATAGGCGATCTCTTCCGGTTCAGCAATTCGACCTGCAGGAATTTCGCTTCGCCACTCTTCTTCAATATCTTTCGGTTTCACACCCTGTTTCGANGCTATGTTGGCAAAGAGTGAATGGAGCCTTGCCGTATTTGTAGTCCCGGGAAGAATATTATTTACGGTAATTCCAAACGGCGCCACTTCCCTTGAAAGTGTCTTAGCCCAGCTGGCCACGGCGCCTCGAGTGGTGTTGGAAACACCCAGGTTTACTATAGGCTGTTTTACAGAAGTTGATATGATATTAATGATCCTACCGTATTCTTCCGACTTCATTCCGGGAAGCACTGCCTTGACCATTATTTGGTTGCAAAGGAGATGCTTGGAAAAAGCTTCCAAAAAATCGTTACTGGTGGCATCGGCGATTTCACCTGGGGGTGGACCACCTGTATTGTTCACCAATATGTGGAATGGGCCGTGTCTTTCCATATGGGCATTGATTCGTTCTTCCAAAACAGTAGGCTCACCAAAATCGGCACATACAGCTTGATGATCTCCGTCGCTCAGTGAATCACGTACTATTGTCAAAGACTCTTCGTTTCTTGCCACAAGCGTTACGGTAGCACCCAGAGAGGCCATTTCTTTGGCAGCGGCACGGCCCATTCCCTGAGTACTGCCGCATATAATAGCTTTTCGACCTGTCAGTTCGATGTTCATAATTGTGCTCCGTTTCTTTTCTTAGTTTAGATGTTGATTAGAAATTCTTGGTAAAACTATCTTGAAGAGCTTTATGAAAAGATCTTAATTGTCCTGCAATCACAATTTCAGTATGGCCTCTCACAGATTTAGAAGTAACCGTAAGAAAATATACAGTCACCGTTTCATGGCGGAAAGAGGAAAGAGTCGGACTAGCTCTTTTCTCATTCGTAGTTGAGGGTTGCCTGCTATATATTCACCTTCTCTAATGGTAACCAAGTCAAATATTATCGTGCAGGCCATACTATTAATTCAATTATTCAGCAGGCTTTTGATTGCCGCACCCATCTCTCAACCGAAGCTCGTTGTTGTTATTTCGGTTGATCAAATGAGAGAGGATTTTTTTGATCGTTTCGGTGATTTATTCACGGGGGGTTTAAAATACCTGTTGGAGGATGGGGTTTATTTCTCTGAAGCTTTCCACGATCATGCTGTCTCTGTCACGGGGCCTGGTCATTTTTCAATAGGATCCGGCCGGTACCCTGGCCCTGCTGGTATTTTATCCAACGATTGGTATGATCGGGAAACGGGGTCATACGTTTATTGCGTTCAAGATAATGAAACTAAGGGTATTTTGACGGATAATCAGAATAATAGTTATAGGAATATTAATTCTACCGCTCTGGGCGACTGGATCAGACATAAAACTCCTGACTCGAAAGTTTATTCTATTTCTTCTAAAGACAGGTCTGCTATTTTTATGGGAGGTAAAAAGCCAGACGGTGTTTTCTGGTTGGATAATAGAACGGGGCAATACATAACTACTGATTATTACATGAAGCGCTATCCCAGATGGTTGAAAAAATTCAACCGGTCTAAACCTCTTGACAAATATTTTGGTACTGAGTGGAAACGTTCAATTAAGGACTTGTCACAGTACGATAAGCGTTGCCGTAAAGACGATTACCCTGGAGAGGAAATGTTAAAGAAATTTAATGGAAGAACTTTTCCACACACTTTACAGAAGCCTGATAAAGGGAAAGGGCCCACTTACGAAGATTTATGGAATTTCCCATTTTTAGACGAAGTATTACTTGATTTAGCAAAAGTTATTGTTGATAAAGAATCCTTAGGTGAAGATAATTCAACTGATTTACTGAACATAGGTCTCTCCATGAGTGATGCTGTAGGGCATAGCTTTGGTCCTCATAGTCAGGAGGTCATGGAAATGTTTCTGGTGTTGGACGCCTACCTGGAGGATTTTTTTAATTTTTTAGATGGAATTATTGGAATGGAACATGTTCTTGTGGCGTTTACTTCAGATCACGGTTCAGGTTATCTTCCTGAATACGCCAAAGAACTTGGTCTTGGAGGGGGGCGCTACGGAAGTAAGAAGAGAAGAGATTTACTAAAATTAAATAATGAATTATCCCGGGAATTCGGAATGGGTAGCTACATAGAAGCTTTTTCAGCTGGAGCTATCTTTTATAGTCATTATCTAATGACAGCGAAAGGGTTGTCACGCAAGGATATTGATTCCGTTGTTATTCCCTATGTCAAGAAACTGGATTGGGTGGACGGTGTTATTGTTCGTTCAAAGTTGGAATCGGAAGATAATTTGACTGAATTGGAACGCCTCTACAAAAATAGTTTTCATCCGGATAAGAGTGGAGATCTTCATGTAATACCAAAACCTCATTGGATATCGAAAACTTCCTCCGGTGCTACCCATGGTTCCCCCTACAAGTGGGATAGACATGTACCTATGGTATTTGCAGGTTACAATCTGAAACCAACTTATGTAAAAGATAAAGTCAGGACTGTTGATTTTGCTCCAACCATTGGCAGATTACTGAATCTTGAAATTCCAGAAAACGTGGACGGTAAACCACTGGACCTCGTAAGGGATTAAATTAGGTTTTTATTAATTTTCTGGGGTGAAAAGTGCCCGGAACAGGAATTGAACCTGCACTCTCTTGCGAGAACATGGTCCTGAACCATGCGCGTCTACCAGTTCCGCCATCCGGGCTTCAAAAAGCGCCACGAAATTAGGTTGTTGCTCCTCACCGTTCAAGGATAAACCTTGTACTCTGCTGGGAGAGAAATCTAAATTTGTTTGCCACACAGCATGCCAGATGAATTCACAGCCGTCACTAAAAACAAGAAGGCATTTCACAACTATGAAATACTTGAGAAGTTTGAGGCAGGTATGGAGCTGGTCGGTTCGGAGGTAAAGAGTCTTCGTGAAGGGAAAGCAAACCTTCGGGATAGTTATGCCCTAATTCGGGGGAGTGAAGTTTATCTTGTGGGAATGCACATTGGACCCTATTCACACACAGGCTATTTGGGTCATGAGCCATACAGGGACCGACGTCTGTTGCTCCATAAACAGGAAATCAGAAAGCTGGCTCGGCAGGTGAATGTAAAAGGTATGACAATCGTTCCACTGAGAATATATTTTAAGAATGGGTGGGCTAAGACTGAGATCGGGCTGGCAAAAAGTAAAAAGACTTATCAAAAGAAAAGAGCCATCGCCGAACGCGACCGTGCCAGAGATCTGGATCGTGAACTGAAAGAGAGAAAAAGAAGCTGATGTCAATATTTCCGCCAATCAATGAACAGATGGATCTCATCCGCCGGGGAGTGGAAGAGATCATTTCTGAAGATGAATTGGTGAAAAAGTTTGAGACCGCGGAGAAAACCGGAGACCCTCTTGTAATAAAACTGGGGTGTGATCCCAGCCGTCCTGACCTTCACATCGGGCATGCGGTTGTGTTGCGTAAGCTTCGACATTTTCAGGATATCGGACACCAGTCCGTGCTGGTAATTGGTGATTTCACAGCTCTCATCGGTGACCCTTCCGGACGAAACAAAACACGTCCACAACTAACGCCTGAACAGGTTGATGAATTTGCGGAAACTTACGTCCACCAGGCTGAGCATATCCTTGATTTGAAGACACTGAAAATTGTTCGCAATGGAGATTGGCTTGGTGCCATGAACTTCCACGACGTCATCAAACTGGCAAGTCATTACACCGTGGCACGGATGTTGGAGAGGGACGATTTTGAAAAAAGGTATAAGAGCGAAACACCTATCTCCATCCACGAGTTTCTTTATCCCTTGGCGCAAGCCATGGATTCCGTGGAACTGAATGCCGATGTAGAACTGGGAGGTACCGATCAGAAGTTCAATCTTTTGGTAGGCCGTGATTTACAAAAAGATCATGGTCAAGGGCCGCAAGTCGTCATAACAACACCTCTTCTTGAGGGGACTGACGGTATTCAGAAAATGTCCAAGTCCTATGATAATTATATTGGTATAACAGATCCACCATCGGAAATATATGGTCGAACCATGTCCATCCCGGACGATCTGATTGTTCGTTACTTTGAGTTTGCCACAGATGTCGATTCGACTGTGCTCAAAGATGTTCAGACAAAACTGTCTGACGGGAAGACGAATCCCCGCGATCTCAAGCGGCAACTTGCCCGTGAAATTGTTTCCCTTTATCATAGTGATGAATTAGCTCTTGAAGCTGAGGGGGAGTTCGACAGGATTTTTATCGAATCGGATGTACCTGATAAAATGGAAGAATGGAGTACTGGAGCCGCGGAAGTGACAATCTTGTCAATAATGTGCGACTCCGGGCTGGTACCGTCCAAGCGGGAAGCACGTCGCCTTATTGGTCAAGGAGCTGTTACAGTTGACGGGGAAAAGGTTTCAGATATTACTGAAAATATCAACGTTTCATCGCCAGTGGTACTTAAGGTGGGAAAGCGCAGGTTCCTCCGTGTTTCTGCCTGAAGTTCAACTCTTACTTTCCTTTATCGTTTAACACCTACATCCTCGTTTTGTCGATTAAGAGGTCAAAGGTATATTCAACTATTGAAAATCTGATTAACTTAGAAATTGGAGGGCATAATGGCTGAGAATGTTATTGAGTTTACTGATAATGGTTTTGAATCTGATGTGTTAACAGCGGATACTCCTGTATTGGTTGATTTTTGGGCCGAGTGGTGTGGACCCTGTAAAATGATCGGGCCTATAGTTCAAGAAATAGCCAGTGAATATGCAGGTCGTATTAAAGTCGGTAAGATGAATGTTGACAACAATCCGGTTATTCCACCTCAGTACGGTATCAGGAGTATTCCCAGCCTTCTGATTTTTAAGGATGGTGCGGTATCAGATCAGATTGTAGGTGCCGTGCCAAAGAATAACATTACTGAAGTACTGGATAGAGTTCTGGCGAATTAGTGACTCATAAGGTTATTATCATTGGTTCTGGTCCCGCCGGTTTGACGGCTGCCATTTACTGTGCTCGGGCAAATCTGAAGCCGGTCGTTTTTGAAGGCAGTCAACCCGGTGGACAATTAACCATTACAACTGACGTGGAAAACTATCCCGGTTTTCCTGATGGTGTGATGGGGCCGGAATTGATGGATCTGTTCCGAAACCAGGCTTGCCGATTTGGCGCTCAATGCCACTTCAAAGAAGTGACGAAAGTCGATTTTTCAGGTAAGCCTTTTAAGGTATGGGTAGGAGACGATCTTTTTGAAAGTGAATCGGTCATCATTTCTACCGGTGCATCCGCCCGGCTCCTTGGCATCGATTCTGAATCGAGGCTTATGGGGCACGGTGTATCAGCTTGTGCAACTTGTGACGGTTTTTTCTTTAAGGAAAAACATGCTGTAGTTGTGGGCGGCGGTGACTCCGCCATGGAAGAGGCACTTTTCCTGACAAAATTTGTCAGTAAAGTGTCTGTAATCCACAGGCGTGATGAACTGAGAGCATCCAAGATTATGCGAGACCGTGCCACAGAAAATCCAAAGATCGAATTTGTTTGGAATGCCGTTGTTGAAGAGATTCATGGAAATGTGGAAGATGGAGTAAGCGGTGTAACACTTAAGGATACCATAAACGGGGAGAATAGGGATTTTGTCTGCGATGGCGTTTTTCTCGCTATCGGTCACTCTCCCAATACTTCTCTTTTTGAAGATCAGTTGGAGACCGATGATAAAGGTTATTTAATAACTAGGAACGGTTCTTCAAATACCTCCACCGACGGTGTTTTTGCAGCGGGTGATGTACAGGATCATATTTACCGGCAAGCCATTACAGCTGCCGGAACTGGATGCATGGCCGCTATTGATGCTGAGAGATTCCTCGAATCTCAGCATTAACATCCTACCGGAACAGATTGACCTTCTTTTTCCGAACACCGGAACAACCGTGTGCTTTAATGAAAGGAGTGTGACATGAATAGGATTCAGATACCGATTTTTGAACTGAAGAATATTTTGATTAGTTATGGTGACAAGACTGCTTTGAAAATCAGGAACTTCAAATTTCACCGTGGTACTGTTTACGGAATAGCAGGACCATTAGGATCAGGAAAATCGACCTTTCTCAACATGCTGAGGGGAAAGCTTGATCTTGATGATGGCGAACTGCTTTATGAGAGCAATCCTTTCAAGAAAAACTGGCGTGGAAAAATCAAATTGCCCGAAGAGATTATATATGTCAAGGGCGCTGATGTTTCTTCGGGTGGCACCGTGAATCAGTTTTTCACATCTCGTTTTCAGGATCGCTCCAAGCAGATCAAAAAGCAGTATTACTCCAGTAACAACAGTGCCAACGAATGGGAGGCGTCCATTGATTCACTTTCGGCAGGACAATTGCGAAGGCTGAACTTGGTGACAGCAATTGAATCTGATCCAAAAGTGCTGATTATAGACGACTACGGTATCAACTTTGATGATAGTACGTTGAGAGAGTTCAATAAAAAATTGAGCCACACTGCTCGTGCCAGAGGCGTAACTATAATTCTTTCCAGCAGTCGCATAAAGGATATCAGCGGCGCGGTGAGCGTGTTGTTGTCACTAGACAACGGGCACCTTGCAAAGGTAAGGTCTTTCAAAAAGCCGGAACAGCGTTCCTCAAGACGTTGACACCTACGGGCTTCATCACCAGTCCGATTTTTCTGGATCACGATACCGGCTTGTCCCATCCGGAATCACCTGAGAGATTGAAGTCTATTACCTTCCGTTTGAAGAAATCTGAAGTTATGGAACATCTCATGTTTATCGAACCGCGCCCGGCCCAGCGGCAGGAATTGGAACTTGTGCATTCCAGAGATTATATCGATAGCATAAAATCGAGATGCGAGAATGGTGTAACAGTCCTTGATGGTGGAGACACCATTGTCTCTCAGTCGTCTTATTCAGTGGCTCTTCAGGCTGCTGGCGGAGTCGTCCGGGCTGTAGAAATGATATACAGGAGAGAAATATCAAATGCTTTCTGCGCAGTGCGCCCTCCCGGACACCATGCTGAAGCTGATACTGCCAAGGGATTTTGCCTGTTCAACAATGCTGCTGTGGCGGCGAAAATGGCACAGAAAGCCCACGGTGCCGATCGTATCTTGATCCTCGATTGGGACGTGCACCACGGCAACGGCACGCAACACATTTTTGAGTCTGATCCCACGGTTCATTACATCAGTCTCCATCAACACCCTTTTTATCCGGGGACCGGGGCAAAAAATGAGACAGGGAAAGGTGACGGCTTGGGAGCCACCACAAATTTTCCTCTCAGTGCCGGCGGGGGAGATGAGGTCTACCGGGATATATTTTACAACGCTCTGCCTGATATTGTTGCGACGTTCAAACCTGACTTCATAATTTTATCTGCGGGATTTGATGCGCACGTTCGGGATCCTATTGCCAATATGAATGTTTCCACAGAATGCTTTACAGAGATGACAGCAGTGATGACTACCCTCGCCATTGAATTGTGCGACGGCAGACTGCTCTCACTCCTTGAAGGAGGCTATGATTTGAAAGGGCTCTCTGACTCCGTGGCGGCTCATTTGGGAAAATTGACGGAGGCCGTAGCCTGTGCTTGATCGTCCGGACAAATTTATTCTCATTATCCTGGATGGCCTGGGACTCCGGGATGCCCAAGAGAACAACGCCTTCAGATTGGCCCGCACACCTACATTTAATCGGCTGTTCAAAGAGTGTCCCTGGTCCATGCTGGATGCTTCGCAGCAAGCAGTAGGCTTGCCTGGTGGTGTCATCGGTAACTCGGAAGTAGGACACATGACCATCGGTGCTGGCCGCGTCCTGAGGCACGATCTGGTACGGATTAATGAGTCTATTTCTGATAATACATTTATGGATAAGGATGAGATTAAGAATATCCTCGCCTATGTGAAAGGTAAGGGATCTTCCTTGCACCTTCTTGGCCTTGTTTCTGACGGTGGTGTCCACAGTCATCTCAGTCACATTCCTCCATTGGTGAAATGTGCAAAAGATGCTGGTCTGAAACACATTTTTCTTCATGCCATCACGGATGGCAGGGATACATCGCCCTACGGAGGTGTCGATTATGTAAGACAAATCGAGAGGGTGCTGTCGGAGGTTGGTACTGGACAGATCGCTACTGTGATAGGTAGGTATCACGCAATGGACAGGGACAGCCGCTGGGAACGAACTGAACGGGCATACCGGATGTTTGTGTCAGGCGAAGGGAAGAAAGCCGATTCGGCAGGTGAGGCCATTGAAAAATCGTACTCAGCCGGAGTGACCGATGAATTTATTGAGCCTATTTCTATTTCAGATAACGACGATGAATTGCATACCATCACACCGGATGACGCTGTCCTATGTTTTAATTTCCGGGCCGACCGGATGCGGCAGATATGCTCGGCTCTCGGAAGCGGGGATTTTTCACAGTTCTCTAGATTGCAAAGCCCTGTCCGGCTTACCTCCATGACTGTCTACGACGATAATTTTGATTTCCCCGTGATTTTTGGTTCGCAACGAATCGAGATGAAATTTGGCCAGGTTCTGGCACAAGCAGATCTCAGACAGTTGAGAGTTGCGGAGACGGAGAAGTATGCCCACGTCACTTACTTTCTGAACGGCGGTGACGAAGATCCTTACGATGCGGAAGAGAGGGTACTTATCCCCTCGCCAAAAGTGGCGACATACAACCTCCAGCCAGAGATGAGTGCCTACGGTATCCGGGATGTTGTGGTGAAAGCCATAGATGATGAGAGCTGTGATGCCATCGTAATGAATCTTGCCAACACAGATATGGTGGGACACACCGGTGATCTCAATGCCACCATCCGCGCTGCCGAGGTAGTGGATGAGGTTTTGGGAAATGTGCTGGACATGGTGACTCGAAAGAGAATGGTAGCTTTTGTCACCGCCGATCATGGAAATTGCGAGGTAATGGTAAATGAAGAAACAGGGCGAGAGCATACTGCCCACACACTGAACCCGGTTCCGTTTGTTTTTGTAAATGGCGCAAGTGATATGCACCTTCGTTCAAAAGGTAGTCTGTCAGATGTGGCGCCCACAATTCTTGATGCGGTCCGTTTGACGGTACCTTCTGAAATGACAGGCAAGAGCCTGCTGGAGATATGATCTCACCTGAGAAATTTAAAGAACTTGCGATCCGCTTTGAGGAATTGAACATTCTTGTTATAGGTGATGCAATGCTGGATAGTTATCTCTGGGGCGACGCTGAGCGTATTTCACCTGAAGCACCTGTACCGGTGGTAAACGTCAGATCTTCAAGCTCCAACCCCGGCGGCGCCGGGAACGTAGTGGCGAACCTTCGTGCACTGGGGTCCTCAGCAGCTCTCCTGGCTGTGGTTGGTGATGACAAGGAAGGAACTCAGCTCAAATCACTCCTGAGAGAATCAGGCGCCGATATCTCCATGATTCTGACTGATCCATCCAGACCAACTACAG
The DNA here is from genome assembly GCA_002729175.1 of Fidelibacterota bacterium. Taxonomy (GTDB): domain Bacteria; phylum Fidelibacterota; class Marinisomatia; order Marinisomatales; family S15-B10; genus UBA2125. The sequence continues at coordinate 24,722 of PBTS01000019.1, read as the reverse complement.
TAAAAACACGCATTATTGCGCATAATCAACAGGTGGTTCGCACAGATTGGGAGGACGACACTGTTATCACAGATGAATTGCGTGGCAAACTTCAGGATACCATTGAACGGGAAATTTCCTCTTTCAACGGTGTCATAATTGAGAACTATGATAAGGGGCTCATGAACGGGAAGATCATCGCCGATATAATGAAACTGTGCAAGGAATCGGAGGTACCGGTCTACGTGGATCCCAAAGCGAGAGATTTCTTTGCTTTCGAAGGTGTTAAGCTTATAAAACCGAACGCATCGGAAGTAGCTCAAGCTGCCGGTACCGAATTGAATGATGATAATATGGATGAGATTGGTGTGAGCCTCCGTAATCGGTTGGCGTGCGAGATGCTATTAATTACCCGAGGAGCAGAAGGTATGTCTCTCTTTGATAACAGCGGGCACCACCTCATTCCCACAAGGGCTCGTGCTGTCCACGATGTTTCAGGCGCCGGTGATACCGTCATCTCCACATTCTCATTGTCTCACCTCAGTGGTGCCACACCGACAGAAGCGGCAGAAATTGCCAACTTTGCTGCGGGTAGAGTTTGTGAAGAGGTGGGTGTGGTACCCATCACTCTGGAGAAACTATACGAAATCATTGCCGGCCACGAGGCCTGACAACACGTCCATGAGAGGCGTCCATTTTTGGGGTCTGTGGCTCGCCTGTTTAACTTTTCTTCAAGCCCAGGTTGATATTAAATATGATCCCTGGGATTGGGTTACCTACCGTTTCAGCCAGGATATAACCTCGATCTCTGATGGACCGGAGCATATTTATTTTGCATCTTCCGGTGGCATATTAAGATACCAGACTTTCGGCAGATATTGGGATTATCCCATCACCACTTCTCAGGGGCTATCTGACTTTACCGTCACAGCGGTCTACTACGATTTTCACACAAATATACTTTGGGCATCTACTTCGCGTGGTCTGGATTACTCCATGGATGGCGGAGGGAGGTGGAATCAAGTTTCAAGAGATGAGCTTGGTTTAAGAGANCGGGAATTAATTATCAGAATTGGCTCAACGGCTGAGGAACTTTATTGTGTGACACCGTCACAAATCATAAAAGCCGACCATCTCTCAGGATTTCTNANAATGCCTTATGCGGAGCCGCCGCCTAAAGAGCATATCACGTGGGGAAGTGCATTAATGATTGGCACGGCGGCTGTCAGAGATTTTGTTGACGGTTTCAGCGCAATGGGAGGATGGAATCTCGAGCTTGGTTGGCTCAACGGTCCGTCTCTCAATGAAGAAGCGCCCATCACCACCGTACACACTGANAGATTCGGGGATATGTGGGTGGGNACTCGCGGCGGACCTGTCTTCCATGGTGACCGCCAGCTAATGATCATGGAGCCAAAGCCTGTGGGNCTGGCACAGACAAATGCCACAGTTTTGGAGTTTTGGGAAAACAATCTTTGGGTGGCTGGTGTTAGTGCGCCCGGGACTCCTAGTGGAATTACCCTGTTTGACACTGATCGTGGTACCAGCGAATTTTTCCGTCGCNGTGTGGAATTTAACTTCGGGCTTGATGTNGTGACTGCCATAGAAAAGGTCGGGAAACANTGGTGGTTNGGGACGCCTGANGGTTTACAGATNTATGATCCTCNNAAAGATACCTGGACTGTCCTTTCAAAAGTAAAAACTCTCATTGATGAACCGGTAAGTCGTCTTGAGACGGACGGTGATTATGTTTATGCCGGGACTCGAATGGGTGTGGTAAGAGTTTCGGTTGAGAAANGCGTTCTTGATCCTTGGACCGTTACTAATGATATCGGGCGATGGCCGTTAGATGCCCTTTGGTGGGACGGCTCTAATTTGTGGATCAGTTCCCGNCAGCATCTCTGGAGATGGCTTGCTGACGCTGATTTNCTTTACCAGTATGGCAGTTTTGGTGAAGAATTAACGGGNATCCAGCNGGGAGAAACCACACTCATGTCGCCGGTAACAGCTNTTGTATCTTCTGAAAGGATGGTTTATTTTGCCGATGAATTTGGACTATTGTTATTTAACAAGATTGAAGGAAAATGGGATCGATACTCCGCCGAATCAAAACTGGTGGGATTTCACACACTGGACATGGATGTGGCTACCATTGACGACAGCACTACGGTGGNATGGCTCGCAACAACCAAGGGGGCTGTCATGGTAAATCTCAGAACCGGCTTCGTACGTCAATTTGGAACAAGAGACGGCCTTCCGTCCAAACAGATTTCTGCTGTTCGAGTAGAGGGAGATCAAGTTTGGTTTGGAACCTTCGAAGGGCTTTGTCGGTTCAAGTGGTTACGTTATCTGCAATGAAACGCTTACTCTTTTATAGTATCCTGATATTGTTAGTTGCCACTGACCTCTCCGCTCAACGGAGCCGGAAGAAANGTCTCAAGGAGTTGGGAGCTCCTTATTTTTCTGTCAGTGCCCCGGGTTATCCCACTGAGACCGTTNATTTCGCCCGTCTGGATGTNTACGTCCGCGTACCCTACGATGCCATTCAGTTCGTCAAGAAAGGAGATAAGTTCGAAGCCAAATACGAAGTTGCCATCACTTTGCTTNATAANGATGATGATCAAATAGAGAGGCAAATTAAAGAGTTTGAATCAATAACGTCTTATTTTNCTTCCACTGTATCTCCCNNGGAGGGTGATTTAAGTGCTCAATCGTTTAAGCTTTCTCNGGGAAAATATACATGTATTGTGGAAGTAACGGACAAAGATACACACAAGACTGGTCGAAGGAAAGTGAAGGTCGATCTTACCAGGATGGGAGAAGAAGGTGCCATCAGTGATTTGATTCTGCTNAATNNAAACAACAAAGGAGAAGATCANCCAATGGGACTGCCTGTGATACCGCCACGAACCTTTGAGAACGATTCAACAGTNCATATCTATTATGAGGCGCGTTTACCGAAAGGGACAGAATCACTTTTTNTACGGCTGCTTTCCGTTGGAGACGAGGTTTTGGAANAAGATACTATTGATGTTAGTNANAAAGAAATGTTCACCAAAGATATCATTGAGCGAGAATTAGCCGCTACAGTTTCATCCCGTTTTAAACTGGAATTGAGCTTAGAAAAAGAGACAGACAAGGATGAAGATNGAGTCATTTCTGAATTGGTTATTCAGAATCTTTGGCGTGGCATGACANCGTTTGTTAACGATCTTGATGACGCTATCGAGCAGTTACGGTATATTGCCTACTCNGATGAGATGAAAAAATTAAATAGGAGCAAAGAGGACAAAAAGGAAGANAACTTCAGGACTTTTTGGGCGAATCGTGACCCTACNCCAGATACGCCAAAGAATGAACTNATGGATGAATACTACCGCCGCATTCAGTACNCCAACGAAAAATTCGGCACGTGGCAGGANGGATGGAAAACTGCCATGGGNATGATATTCATTCTATTTGGACCGCCCGATGACATNGANGTGAATATGTATGGCCGTGATGGTCGACATTACCAGAGGTGGACCTATTTCAAAATCAGCCGCTCGTTTACTTTTGTAGACTATAACGGTTTTGGCGAATACGAACTGATGGAACCATACGTTTCACCGTACGGATCCCGCTGGCGGTAATGTTTCTCCGCTAGTTACTTCCTTCTCAAACTTCAACAGATGACTCGACCTTTTTCACACTCCAGCCTTTCCTCCTATGAACAGTGTCCTGCAAGGTACAAGTTCAGTTATGTTGACAACATCAATAAACCATATGAAAGTATTGAGTCATTTTTGGGAAGAAGGGTGCACAAAAGTTTGGAATTTCTCTATAGCGAGATTAGGGAGGGATTTCTTCCTTTATTTGATGGTGTCATCGATCATTTCACTAAGGGGTGGAATGAAAAATGGCATAAGGACCTGGTTATTGTGAAGAAACGTTTTTCCACAGACTACTATTTCAAGTTGGGAACTGATTGTCTCGGCCGGTATTACCGCAAGCATAAGCCATTCGCTTCTCCTGTAGAGGAGATAGAGTACACAGTTCTATTCAAAATGGACCCTGAGGATGATTTTCAGATAAAAGGGATCATTGACCGCCTCGATTACTTAGGTGATGGAAAATGGGAGATACATGATTATAAAACTTCCAGCAGATCCATAAGCCAGGCCGACGCGAATCAGAATCGGCAGTTAGCGCTGTATCAGCTTGGTATTCAGCAAGTTTTTGACGGTGTAAAAAAGGTTGGTCTTGTCTGGCATTTTCTTCGACACGGAGAGGAAGTCCGTTCTAGTCGTACTGTTCAGGAGCTACAAGATTTGAAAACAAAAATTCGTAATTTGGTATCAGAAATTCGGGAGTCCGTCCAAAATGGTGGTCCATTCCTGCCGCAAAAGTCTCCTCTTTGTAACTGGTGTTTTTACTGGGAAGAATGCCCCGCTGTGGCTGGGCACAATCCCGTTGTTAAAAGAGAGACCGCGTCCTAACTTCACCGCCGCAATGAGCGATCTCACTGCCCGCCAGAAAGAGCTGCTCCACAAACTCTTTTCTCCTGATAACATTAAAGCGCTATCGACTCTGGTTAACGATTCCACTGAGACTGATTGGAGTGATCTTTATGCAGCACTTATTTCTGAAAAAAGTGATATTTCGGCAACGGTGTACATAGATGGTGCATCCGAACCTCACAACTTTACAGCCGGAATTGGCGGAATTTTCTTCAGAGACGGAGTGCCTGATAAGGAGTTCTATTCCTTCTCAGAAAATATCGGTTCGGCGACCAATAATGAGGCAGAGTATACTGCCCTTATCAGAGCACTTGAACTGAGCCTTGAACTCAATATTAGTCAACTCACTATATTTAGTGATAGCGAACTTATCGTGAAACAGATCAACCTTGAATACAAGGTGAAAAATGAACGGCTTCAAAAACTTCACAGTTCGGCTCGAGCCATGTTGGCCGAGTTTGTCTGGACTCTCCAGCATGTATCCCGGGAGAAGAACAAAAAGGCAGATACTCTCAGCAAGCAGGCGTTGACGAAGGAAATTAAAGAATGAAAGGACTCCTCACCGCAGGTGGGCACGGCACCCGGCTCAGACCTATCACCTATACAAAGAACAAGCACCTGATCCCTATCGCAAATCGGCCCATGCTTACCTATGCCATCGGATATATGGCTGATGCGGGAATTAAAGAGATTGGTATTATCGTGAACGCCGGTGACGATGAAATTGAAAAGTCTTGCGGCTCCGGAAAGGAACTGGGGGTGAAACTTACCTACATTCCGCAGGGAGCACCACTCGGTTTGGCCCACGTCGTCAAAATTGCTGAGCCCTTCATTGGCGATGATAAATTTCTTTTCTATCTCGGTGATAACATTCTTGTAGGCGGGGTGATGAAATTTGTTGATGAATTCGAAGCTTCTGGCTCTAACTGTCATCTGGTGCTTAGCAAAGTGTCCGATCCGGAGCGGTTTGGTGTACCTGAAATAAGCGGAGATCGAATCATTTCCGTTGAAGAGAAGCCATCAAATCCCAAAAGTGATTTTGCTGTGACCGGTATCTATCTCTACGACAGTTCTATTTTTGAGGCCGTTAACAGCATAAAGCCGTCAGCGCGGGGCGAGCTGGAAATTTCCGAAGCCCATCAATATCTACTGGACAGCGGGAAATCGGTTTCCTTTTCCGAAATCACGGGCTGGTGGAAGGATACGGGTAAACCGTCCGATCTTCTTGAAGCAAACAGACTTGTTCTGGATAATCTTCGTGGAAAGAATTCAGCTAAAGTCGATAACAAATCTTCTGTTACCGGCCGAATCGTTGCCGGGAAAGGGACCACTATAAAAAACAGCAAGGTAAGGGGACCGGTCATTCTTGGCGAAAATGTCCATGTCGAGAATGCCTACATCGGCCCTTACACCTCTATTTCTAATGACTGTGACGTTATTGGTTGTGAAGTGGAGTATTCAATCATTATGTCAGGATCGTCACTCAAAAATGTTGAAAGAAGAATTGAAGCTTCTCTCATGGGTCATGATGTTGAATTGAGTCAGTCAAGTACCAGGCCCCGGGCGCACAGGATTATGGTAGGCGACCAGGGAAGAGTGGAAGTGGCCTAGGATGGCGCTTGTCTCTTCGAAAGGTGCTGAAAAGACAGTTGCATTCCACACGCTGGGGTGCAAGTTGAACTTTGCTGAATCCGCCTCCATTGGTACAAACGTGGAATCCCACGGTTTCAGGCGTGTCGATTATTCTCAGCAGGCTGATGTTTATGTGGTAAACACCTGCTCTGTTACAGATAGTGCTGACAGAAAGTGTAGAAAAGTGGTTCGGCAGGCGCTGAGGAAATCGCCAGAGGCATTTGTGGCGGTTATTGGATGTTATGCTCAACTCAGGCCTGGAGAAATTTCCACTATCCCCGGTGTGGATATTGTCTTGGGTGCTGGAGAAAAGTTTAATCTGCCGGCTTATCTAAGTGATATTTCCAAAAGAGAATCGGGAGAGATTCATTCTTGTCAAATCGAAACTGTTGATCACTTTTTCCCGTCCTTCTCCACATCAGAACGGACCCGGGCGTTTCTTAAGATTCAGGACGGCTGTGACTACACGTGTTCCTACTGTACCATTCCCATGGCCAGGGGTCGGAGTCGAAGCTATGGAGTTAAACAAACGGTAGCCGTTGCCCGGCAGCTTTTCGATAAAGAAGTCAGGGAAATTGTGCTTACTGGTGTTAACATTGGCGATTTTGGTGCCGGCACGGAAGAGACCTTTATCGATCTTTTGACAACTCTTGATAGAATTGGTGCTGAACGGATACGCATTTCTTCCATAGAACCGAACCTGCTGACAGATGATATCATCGACTTTATGTCCGAATCCAATTCATTTGTTCCTCATTTTCACATACCGCTTCAATCCGGTTCAGACAAAATTCTGAGGAAAATGAGACGACGATACTCCAGTGAACTGTATCAATCCCGAATAGAGAAAGTGAAACAGGCCATGCCCTATAGCTGCATCGGTGTAGATGTGATTGTAGGATTCCCCGGTGAAACAGACGATGATTTCGAGGAAACAGTGCGCCAGCTGAATGATGCGGATATTTCATACCTTCATGTTTTCAGCTATTCTGAGCGTCCTGGGACCGAAGCCGTGAAGATGAAACAGAAGATTGCGTCTGACGTTCGGACTGAGCGAAGTAAGCAGCTCCAAATTCTTTCAATAAATAAGAGACGTGCATTCTATGAATCGTGCTTGGGGCAAGTCCGTACCGTTCTTTTTGAAACTTGGGACAATGGTATCCTAGAGGGCTTTACTGATAACTATATCCGTGTTGAAGTGGAAGGAAAGAGGAGTCTTTCTGGAAAAACTCAAAAAGTGAGTTTGAGATCCATTATTGATGGCGTCATGCAAGGAGTCTTAGCGGATTGAGTGATGTCCCTTTTGTCGGTATTGCCGGCAATATTGCGGTGGGAAAAACAACGCTTACCAAAATGATTTCTGAACGATTGGGTTGGCGCCCTTTTTTCGAATCTGTGGATGACAATCCCTATCTGTCCGATTTTTATTCGGACATGAAGCGGTGGAGTTTTCATTTGCAGATCTATTTTCTTTCTCGCCGTTTTCGGACTCACAGGGAAATGTCCGAAGGAGACGTTCCCGCGGTGCAAGACAGGACCATTTATGAAGATGTAGAAATATTTGCTCAATCCCTGCATGAGATGGGAAACATGCCCCAGCGAGACTGGGTAAACTACCGAGCTCTCTTTGATGAGATGACAGCCTATCTGAGGAAGCCTACACTTATTATATTTTTGAAAGCAACCACCGATTCACTACTAACGCGGCTGAAAAAGCGCGGCCGTGAATATGAAAAATCAGTGTCAGCAGAATATCTACACAACCTTAATATTGCGTACGCTAGATGGATCAATCGCGCAAAACTTGAGTTTAATGTTATGACTGTGGATACAGATAATTTTGATGTTTATAAAGATAAAGACCGGCTGGAACAGTTGATTCAAGATGTGGCTCAGCGTTGTGAGGCATGATAGAAAAAACACAAACCGTGTTGGACTATCCAGCAGAATCTTCTTACCTTATAGTTCTAAGATGGTGAACTGATGATTCTCCGTCACATTTTAATTCTGACAATGTTGTCTATCGGCACTCTCTCGGGAGAGGAAGCAGAAGTAGTTTTCTCAGAAGTTTCTCTCACCAAAGGTGATGACGATCTTATCTATCTGACAATCAATAGTGATGAAGCCATTGCTGGGCTTCAGTTTGAGGTCAGTTACGATCCGGAAGTGCTGGAGATCGGTGTACCAAGTCTTACCACCAGAAATAGGGATTTTTCTCTCAAGATAAAAAAGGACTCAGCAAGCTTCAAAGTTGTGGCTTTCTCAATGGAAGGGAAGGCATTTAATCTTGAAGACCCTGTTTTGATGATTCCTCTATCATCTAAGGGAGATTATGAAGGATCAATATCCCTTGATGTTAAGGATTTTATTCTTTCACGACCCGATGGAAACAAGATTAATCTGAGGGTTTCGGCTGGGCAGATATACCTTGTCCCTTCATTGCCAGCCACCTTTACGTTAAATCAGAATTTCCCAAATCCATTCAATAATCAGACCGTCATCAAATTTGATCTTCCTGAGTCGGCCCTTGTTGATCTCATTATCTACGATATTTTCGGTGAACGCATTCGTGCTTTGGAAGAGAGAAGTGTTCTTCCCGCTGGTTTTCACGCAAAGCGATGGGACGGTCTGAATGATGCCCACGATCCTGTACCATCGGGTGAATATGTCTGTTCCATGAAGGTGGGTGTGAACTACCACGCCATGAAAATGGTCTTGCTGAGATAGAGGAGACTGATGAAAATAGTTGTTATCGGTGCTGGTGAAGTCGGTTTTCAGCTCTCCAAAGGGCTGAGCGAAGAAGACTTTGATATTACCATTATCGAAATTTCCAAAGAGAGGGTGCAGCGTGCATCGGAAAATCTCGATGTTATAACTGTGCGAGGAGACGGTGCCAGTCCCGATATACTTCGTGAAGCGGACGTTGAAAAAGCGGATGTCGTGGTGGCTGTTACCCGCGTAGATGAAGTAAATCTTATCGCCTCGCAGCTTTCCCATGAGCTTGGTGCTAACAAGATCATAGCTCGACTCAGAAATACAGAATATTCTGAAAAGGGATCACTTATTCGTCCTGAGCGGTTTGGGATAGATAAGGTGATCCACCCTGAAATGGCCGCCACTGCGGAGATAAACCGCCTTGTGAGGCAAACATCTGCCACCTCTATTGTGGACTTTGAGGGAGGGCGATTGCAGTTGATCGGTATCCGCTTAGATAGCGGTTGCCCCATTATTGAACAGCCGCTGGATGCGGTTCAGTCAAGGAACGGCTCGCTTGCTTTTAATGCTGTTGGAATTATTCGTGGAAAGGATACAATCGTTCCTCACGGAAAGACCGAATTTGAAATAAATGACATTTGCTATTTTCTTGTGAGGAAGGAACAAGTTGAAAACCTGATGTATATGGTCGGCAAGCCGGTTCGAGAAACCAGGAATGTGATGATTCTGGGCGGCGGAAAGATTGGTCGTGCTGTAGCTTACGACCTTCAGGAGGAGATAAATGTGAGGCTGGTGGATAAAAACCGTGACAAGGCTCAGATGCTGGCGTCTGAGTTAAATAAAACACTAGTCTTAAACGGTGATGGAACTGACATTGAATTCTTGAGACTTGAGAATCTGGATGAGCTTGATAGTTACATTGCATTAACTGAAAACGAGCAGACGAATCTTTTATCAGCTTTGCTTGCCAAACACCTAGGTGCCCGACAAACTATGATCCATGTCTCCACAACCGAATATATCCCGGCAATGAAAATGATCGGTCTCGATGCTGTCGTCAGTAAAAATATGTGCACAGTCAACGAGATCTTGGAATACATAAAAAGTGATGAAAAACTGGTGGTCACCAATTTTGAAGATGTTGATGTGGAGGCCATCGAATTCAGTCCGGAACCCGGAAGTAAGATTACACAAAAACCTTTAGGTGAAATTAGTTTTCCCACTGCATCGGTCATTGGTGCAATAAATCACCACGGTCATGTCTCTATCGCTCATGGAGACACCGAAATCACGGATGAGGATACTGTTCTTGTCTTTTCGCTACCTGATTCCATTCCCAAAGTGGAAAAGCTCTTTAATTGAATGAATGCACATTCGTTCGATACTTAATGTTTTAGCTGCGCTGCTGGCCTTCTTAGGAGTGACCATGCTTCTATCTGCGGCGTGGTCTTTTTATTACGGAGAGCCCGATCTTGAAGGTCTTCTCATATCCTCAGGAATAACAGTTTCTGTCAGTCTGCCCGTTTGGATCCTGACGCGAGGGAAGGTTACTCTCTCAGTTAAAGATGGATTTGCCATAGTAACACTGGCTTGGTTTACAATTGCCCTTTTTTCATCATTGCCTTTTATCATGACAGGAGCCATCCCAAATGTTACGGATGCATTTTTTGAATCCATGTCCGGTGTTTCTACTACTGGTGCCTCTATTCTAGGAAACTCGGCCACAATGCCACATTTGACCAATGGAATAGAAAGTTTGGGGAAAGGGATACTTTTTTGGAGAAGTTTTATTCAGTGGATTGGTGGAATGGGAATTATTGTGTTTAGTATCGCAATCCTGCCACTTTTGGGCGTAGGTGGTGTTCAGCTATTTAGGGCTGAAGTACCGGGGCCCGTTCCTGACAAAATTAAACCGAGAGTGCAGGAAACAGCCAAGAGTCTCTGGCTTGTCTATCTAGGTATTACAGCTGTGGAAGTAATACTCCTGTTTATTGGTGGTATGACTTTTTTTGACTCACTNTGTCACTCTTTTACAACCATGGCAACGGGTGGTTTTTCCACAAAAAATGCCAGCATAGCCTATTACAATAGCGCCTATGTCGANTATGTGATCATCTTTTTTATGTTCCTTGCTGGTGTAAACTTNACACTTCACTGGAAGACTATTACCTCTCCCAAACGGTTGAGCTATTTTCNGGATGGTGAATTCAAGTTTTACGGGNTNATGGTTCTNTTGGTTACTGTCTTCCTTTCCGCCAGCATNNCNTTNAATGTTGGNGNAGTTTCTCAAAAAATCATCAGAGATTCCCTTTTCCAAGTTNTCTCCATTTTGACCACAACTGGTTACAGTACAGCNGATTATATTCTTTGGGGGCCATTTGCTCAACTCTCTATGCTTCTGNTGATGTTTGTCGGGGGTTGTTCAGGCTCTACGGGCGGTGGTATGAAGATTGCCCGCATTATGGTTGTTATCAAATACAGTCTTTCGGAGATAAAACGGCTTCTCCATCCCAGAGCAGTCATCCCGGTCAGAATAGGGNAGCAGATGATCTCGGAGGAGGTCATCAGGAATACATTGGGATTTGTTCTNTTTTATGTTTCTGTGTTTGTTACTGTTTCTGTGATTCTTGCCGCAATGGGTCTNGATCTCGANTCAGCCTTCGGTGCNACCGCNGCTTCCATCGGNAACATTGGTCCCGGCCTCGGCTCAGTAGGTCCTGTGGCCAACTACGCACACCTACCTGCATTGGCGAAATGGCTTTTGACATTTTGCATGCTCCTGGGCAGATTAGAGATATTTACTGTTATGGTTTTTCTGAGCACCATGTTTTCAAGGCGATAGGATGACAAACGAAAAGAGCAATTTGTAAGTCATGGNTGATATTGATACTCTTCCANAGCAGAACCCCGAGATAGTGCCGGATCACAGCATCCTCGACTGCATGAACCCTGCTACCGGCGAAATAATCGAAAAGATTCCTGCGACAACNGTTGAAGAGATTGANCNAAAAATCATTACGGCAAGGGAAGCTTCCCACGCATGGTGTCGGCTGACGCTTCGCCAGCGTGCCAAAGTGATGAAAAAAGCTCAGAAAGCCTTGGTGGCGAGGATGGATGAAATTGTTGAGATTGTCCTTGATGAGACTGGAAAAACTGATTTTGACGGTGTCATCGAAATGCTTACTACGCTGGAGATCATGCGATTCAATAGAAAGATGGCTCCCCGCGTTCTGGCGCCTGAAGTCCGCCCGTTAGGACTTTTGGTTAAAAATAAACGGGGAACGGTTCATTACCGGCCNTATGGAGTTGTCGGTGCGATTTCTCCATGGAATTATCCATTGATTCAGCCGTCCATTCTTGTGGTNCCCGCCTTGCTTGCNGGCAACGGAGTTGTTTTGAAACCGTCGGAATTCACTCCNCTGACGGCNCTTAAAATGAAAGANGTTTATGATGATGCCGGAGTTCCTGAAGGCATTTTTCAGGTGGTGANCGGTGCNGGCGATGTGGGTAAAACCCTNGTGGAATCGCAGGAGACAGACATCATTGCATTTACGGGCAGCGTTGGTGTGGGCAGAAAGATNGCTGTCAGCTGTGCGGAGCAACTGAAACCGGTGATCCTAGAGCTTGGCGGCAAAGACCCTCTCATNGTTCTAAAAGATGCAAATTTGAAACGTGCGGCAGGTGCCGCCGTCTGGAGCGGTTTTCACAANGCAGGACAGACCTGCATTTCTGTGGAACGTGTTTATGTAGAGGAGTACGTGGCGGATNAATTCATANGTCTCGTAAATGAAATGACACAATCNATTATGGCCGGCCANAACCGGGATTCTTCCGATTACGGTAGCATGACCACGNTTCCTCAATTCGAAAAAGTAAAAGCNCANATCGANGATGCTCGTGAGAAAGGTGCCCAAATTTTTTCTGGTGAATATTCGCCGTCCANTGGGGGCCATTTTCTTCCGCCGACGGTTGTTACTGATGCTGACGATACTATGGCNATAATGCAGCAGGAGACATTTGGCCCAGTTATCGCTATCTCCCGTGTGAAGGACGAAGAGGATGCAGTGGAACAGGCCAACAGCATGAATTTTGGTCTCAATGCATCTATCTTTACNNNGGATAAAAAGAAGGGGCGTCGTCTCGCCAGCCGTATCCAGGCTGGCAACATCGTCATCAACGATGTGGAGACCAATTATCTCTGTGTGGACGTTCCTTTTGGCGGNATNAAACAGAGCGGCATTGGCCGCCTCCATGGAATCGAAGGCCTCAGGAGTTTCACGCAAATTCAGTCGGTAGTGGAAGATAGATTTGGATTGAAAAAGGAATTGTGGTGGTTCCCTGTTTCCAATGGAACTAAAAAACTGTTTCGCTCACTTATTAAGTTGCTGTACGGCTGAACGGGCTCCTCTTTCAAATTTCTCAATAATACCTTAATAATAGAGATATCAAATTGAAGCTTAACAGTTTCTTCGAGGGTTGGTTCGGACGATATGTTTTGCCGGGAATTATCATGCAGTCTGTGCTCATTGGCGGTGGGTACGCCACTGGCCGGGAAATTGTTGAATACGGTGCAAAGTTCGGTGCTATAGGGTGGATTGCCGGATTAACCACTTTTCTCGGATTTGCCTTCCTCAGTTTTCTCACTTTTGAATTGGCTAGGATCTACAAAGCTTACGACTACCGGTCATTGGTTAAACAGGTGGCATGGAAAATGTGGTTTTTATACGAGATTGTATATGTGTTGCTGGGACTGATTGTTATCGCTGTGATGGCTTCCGCAACCGGTGAGATAGTCCAGCAGACACTGGGTTTGAACTACTGGACTGGTGTTTTCAGCATTACGGTTGTGGTGGGCGTCCTGAACTTCTACGGCCGTCATCTTATCGAACGGTTCAAAACTTTTGGTACAGCGGCACTCTATTCGGGTTACATATTCTTCTCGCTGATTGTTCTTTCAGATCGTTGGGAGGAGATGGTAGCCACACTTTCTAGGGGTGACACTTCTTTTTCCACGGAACCAGTCACTGCTGGCATGGCCATTACTGTTGGCATTGTCTATGTGGGTTATAATCTTGTTTTTGCTCCGACCCTTTTCACTCTCAGGCGACAGTCTACCCGAAGAGAAACTTTTTGGTCTGGGATGATTGCCGGTTTTCTCATGACGTTTCCATGGTTTCTCACCTATTTTTGCCTCATGGGATTTTATCCTGATCCAAAGGTGTTGGAAGCGACCGTCCCCTGGCTGGTGATGCTTGAGGCAGTGGGAGGATCGGCCATTATTACTCTTTTTGGTGTTGTGGTGGGGTGGACACTCATCGAAACCGCCACAGGGATTATTCACGCAATTATAGAGCGTCTGCATGTCCATGCGAAAGAACTGGGTCGAAAACCGATGACTCATACCCAAGATGCGCTGTTTGCTATTGCTATGCTTGTAATTTCTGTGGGGTTGGCTAGGATCGGTATCGTTGATCTAATAGCCAAAGGGTATGCAGCTATGGCATACGGAATGATCTTGGTTTATATTATTCCTCTTTTAACAGTGGGTATTTACCGTATTTTGAGACCTGAATGGAAAAAGGAATTTTGGAAACGGGCGTGATTTCTTTTTCTCATCTCTAATTATCTTAGTATCATCATGTCCGTGTGAGATAATGGGAAGAGAGTTTAATAGGTTATTAGTAAGAAGATTAACGTGAAACGGTATGCTGTATTAGTTGAGGGCAGGTTTGATTTTCTCTATGCAAAAACTGCCAACGCCCTGTTACGGTACAGAGCTGAAGAAGTTGTCTGTTGTATCGATTCGGATAATGCCGGGAAGACGACGAATGAGGTAATGAGACTGGGCGGAGATATACCAGTTGTGGGATCTTTTGATGAGGCGAAAGTATTTAATCCGGACACATTGCTGGTGGGGATCGCTACTCAAGGTGGTTTCTTACCCGAAAACATGCGACAATGCGTGCGTGAGGCTATTGAGAGCGGACTGGATGTGATTTGCGGTTTACACGCTTTCCTCTCTGAGGATAAAGAATTTGCACCGTTAGCAATAAAACATGATGTCAGCATTACAGACCTCAGAAAGCCGCCAACGCCTCTGCCATTCTCAGAAGGAACTTGGCGCTCACGAAAGACACCCACCATTTTGACAGTCGGTGATGACTGCGATACAGGTAAAATGACGGCAGCATGGGAGATGAAGCGACAACTGGAAGAGAAGGGAAAGGAAGTTGCTTTTGTGGGAACAGGACAGACAGGGATTCTCTTGGGCGGATTTGGTGTCGCAGTGGACGCCATTGTGAGTGATTTTGAGGCTGGTTCAATTGAGGCTGAAATTGACAGAGTGGGGGAGGATGTTGATCTTATCGTCGTGGAAGGGCAAGGAAGCATTTCTCACATGGCCTATTCCGGCGTTACGCTGGGACTACTGCACGGTACCATGCCTGATATGCTTTTGATGTGCCATGAACCGGCCAGAGGTATTGATACATTTGAACACCCAATGGCAGACTTTAAAGAAGTGATGGATCTTTATGTCCGTCTTGTTCAGATATTTAAACCATGCGAGGTGGTGGGACTCAGCCTTATCACGCACACAGAGAGCGAAGATCAGGCCAGAGCNACCATTCAGAACTANAGTGAAAAATATGGAATTCCCGCATCGGATCTGGTCCGATTTGGTGGNGGCCAAGTGATTGATAATATTTTATCAAAACTTGGATGAANTTACATTACTCCACATACCGACTTGAATTAAAGCATCGCTTTACCATAGCCCGAGGCTATGAGGATGCTGTGGATGTNGTACTTGTATACTTTACAAAAGATGGTGTCACAGGCGTTGGTGAGGCGGCCCCATCGGACCGTTATAATGAAGATGCACTAACAATTGTTAAGCATCTCAATTCAATATCGTTTAATGAGGTTTCATCGAAAGATTCTCTTGATTATTGGCTCGACGTCGCCCTTCCTAAAGCCAATGGCATGCGGTCATTGGAAACTGCTTTTGATCTCGCTCTGCACGATCTTTACGGTAAACTGAACAACAGTGCAACCACGGATCATTTTGATTCTGATCCCAAAAAAGCGTGTATGACATCTTTCACAATAGGTATCGATGACCGGGAAAAAATCAAGGAAAAGGTGCTGGAGGCGGAAGAATATCCGCTCCTTAAAGTCAAGTTGGGCAGTGATCATGACAAGGAAATCATTAATACATTGCGTGATGTCACCGACAAATTGATTCGCGTGGATGCTAACGAAGGATGGGATCTGGAAGAGGGGAAGAGAATGTGCGATTGGCTTTCTGAGCGGAATGTGGAATTTGTGGAGCAGCCGCTTCCGGCGGATAATTTAGATGATACTGCTAAATTGCGTGAGCATTCACCACTGGAATTGGTTGCAGATGAGAATTGCATCGATTCTGAAGATATTCCTTCCATCTCTGACGCCTTTGACGGCATCAACATTAAATTGATGAAATGTGGTGGTCTCCGGGAAGCGTTCAAAATGATTCAGATGGCAAGAGAGCGACAGATGAAAATTATGCTCGGATGCATGATAGAAACATCTGTTGCCATAACCGCTGCTGCCATCCTATCTCCTCTTGTTGATTATGCCGACCTAGATGGAAACATCCTCGCGTCTAATGACCCTTTTGATGGTGTGAAAGTTAGAGATGGTATGTTGGTGCTTCCTGAAGGTCCTGGACTTGGTGTTACGCTGAAAGAGTGAAGATTCTCGGTATAGATCACGTCGCTATTGCCACCGATGATATCGATAGGGATGCTCCTTTCTGGAAATATATTCTAGGTATCAATCACAGTGGCCGGGAGGACGTTCCGCAAGAAGGTGTAACTACAGAAATCTACGATACAGGAAGAGGGAAAATTGAGCTGTTAGCGGATTTTGGAGAAAATTCACCTATTAAAGGATACCTTGAAAAAAGGGGTAAGGGAATCCATCACGTCAGCCTCCAGGTAGATAATATCAATGCGGCGACGGCTGAACTGAAAGAAAAGGGGATTCGCCTCATTAGTGACGAACCGAAAGTCGGTGCAGAAGGTTATGAAATAATCTTTATCCATCCGGAAAGTACTGGCGGTGTCCTTGTCGAGTTGGCTGAAAAGCCTGAATGAGTCCCTCAATCAGGCCCATTTGTTAAGCTCAGGGTGGAAAGAATTAATCAGCGTTCCGCTGACTTTGGGGGCTTCTGGTCCTAATTGGTAAATTGGCGCACTGATCTCTGAATTTGCTCATGTCTGAAAACGATCCAATCCAGGAAAAATTATCTCAGTTGCCTCGAAAGCCCGGGGTATATCTGTTTAAAGATAATAAGGGGAAGACCCTCTACATTGGAAAGG
Source organism: Fidelibacterota bacterium (assembly GCA_002729175.1). GTDB lineage: Bacteria > Fidelibacterota > Marinisomatia > Marinisomatales > S15-B10 > UBA2125. The sequence continues at coordinate 7,534 of PBTS01000019.1, read as the reverse complement.
CAAAAGTGCTAACCAATCGTGTTCGCAGTTATTTTCACAAAAGTACAAACCATTCATTAAAAGTCATTTCCCTGCTTCGTAAGGTAAAAGATCTAGAATGGATCGTTACAGGGAGTGAAGTGGAGGCGCTTCTGACAGAGGCCAATCTTATTAAGGAACAGATGCCTCATTATAATGTTCTGTTGAGAGATGACAAATCGTTCCCTTATATCAGAGTCACGAGTGAGCCGTTTTCCCAAGTTTTCATTACCAGAAAAGTTTTGCATGACAGTTCGAAATACTTTGGTCCCTTCACTGATGTAATAGATCTACGGCGAACCTTGAAAGTATTACATAAGATATTTCCAATTCGGAGCTGCGACTACAATCTTAACAATACCACCATTTCGGCGGGACGGTACTCAGTCTGTCTTGATTACCATATTAAAAAATGTCAGGGACCTTGTGAAGGATTGGTCACTGAAAAGGCCTATGAAGAAATGATCCAAAACGTTATACGCTTTCTTCATGGACAGACGTCCGGCATACGCAAAAGTCTTAAAGAGCGAATGGAATCGGCAGCGAAAAATATGCGATACGAAGAGGCAGCTACTTACAGAGATCAGTTGCAATCGGTGGAAAAGTTTGCCAAACGGCAGAACAAGGCTACAGCATCCTTTGATGATAAGGATGTTATAGCCATCGTCAATGACAGTAACGACGCGTGTGGTGTAGTTGTCCGTATTCGCGGCGGTAGAATTGTGGGTCGGGAAAAGGTATTCTTAACGGGCGTTCTTGACGAAACTATGGAGAGAATGGTGTCCGATTTTATCCGACAATTCTACCTCATCACCCATTTTGTTCCTGGTGAGATCGTGGTACCTGCCAGGCCGAAAGACGAAAAGACTTTAACCAACTGGCTTGAATCGAAACGGGAAAAACGATTGAAATTCATTGTACCTCAAAGGGGTGAAAAAGCAAGACTATTAAGGATAACTCGCCAGAACGCTGACCTCCTCCTTGGAGAACAACTGAGAAAACGGGAACGTCGAAAGGAGTTGATTCCGGCCATGGTGAGTCAATTACAAGAAGACCTCAATCTTGCCGTGCCTCCCCGGAGAATTGAGGCATTTGACATTTCAAACATTCAAGGAAAGCAGCCGGTGGGGAGTATGGTCTGTTTTGTAGATGGAAAACCGAAAAAAAGTGATTACCGAAAATTCAAGATTAAAACTGTGGAAGGTGTTGATGACTTTGCCATGATGCGGGAAGTGGTCCTCAGGCGCTACTCACGGCTGAAGAGTGAGCATGCTTCTTTTCCGGATCTTGTACTAATTGATGGTGGAAAGGGGCAGCTTAGCATGGCGATGTCCGCACTGCAGGAACTGGGTCTAAGCTACATTCCCGTGGCTGCTTTGGCAAAACGACTTGAAGAAGTATTCTTACCAGGCCACTCAGATCCTCAGTCTGTTTCGAAAACATCTCCAGGACTTATTTTGCTCAGGCGAATTCGTGATGAGGCACACCGGTTTGCTGTCTCTTTTCATCGCCAGCGGCGTGCAAAATCGATTACCAAATCGCTTTTTGATGATGTAAAGGGGGTAGGACCTGTCACCCGAAAAAAACTTTACGATAAGTTTCAGAATTTGGAATCGATAGCTCAGGCTTCATCATCAGAAATCAAGGAGAAAATAGGCGTGGCACTGCCTTTGGCAACAAAGATCATCAAGGCAGCTCGACAAAAGACGGCGAATGAGTTGTAAATCATGACGCAAAGAAAATTTCCCAGATATCTGCACCAACATGTGAAGACGATCCTGGGCCGAGAACCTTCTGATGAGGAACAGTCACTGCTTCTCAGGTGGGTTGAATTTGATAAGCAGCGAAGATTTTCTCAGATTCTGACCACAGGCGAAGGAACTGGTGCGCCAGTTTCTTTAGCCAACTTGTTCAGATCGAAAGGTTCAGTCACTCTTGATGACTTAGGAGAGGTCATGGGCCGAGTGGCCAATGACTTGATTGCATCGGGAGTCACTCCACATATGCTGTCACTTTACTGCCGTACCCCAAGACCGGAGAAGCGCGGCGTTAGGACAACCGTAAATCGTACTGCCAAGGCGGCGGGAGATGAACCAGTATCCTTTGGGTTCACCGATTATCCTTTTAGCTCATGCATCGTTGCTGCTTCCAGCGGTGATCAAATTTCGGAAGAGCCCTCCAAAGAAGCTACCGATGGTGATGCTGTGATTCTATTACACTCTCCTTCTGGGGAGGGTCTGATGACACCCTTGCTTCAGGAATTGGGAGATGTTGATAAATGTATCATCAAGGTTCGGGTTGAAGGTACTGATCTGTCAACGCAAGCTGTCAGACTGACAAAGCTTTTGCAGATGGGGGTATACCTTAATGGGAAATCATTAATAGTAGTTGGTCAAAAAGCTTTCATAGTGGTCTGCCGGAATGGTTCTGAAAACAAGATCAGAAAAATGGCACGAAAGCACAATGTTTCGGCAACACTCGTGGGAAGAATATCCAAGGATAAAACCTACAGAATTTCCGGAGATGATATTTCTTTACCTTTATCATGTTTCAGTCTGTTTGACAGCGAGGAAGTAGTCCCATCCGACATCCGAACACCGGATGAATTGATGCATCAATCCGGTATTACCTTGAATAAGATTAAACAGCCGAAATCGTTCAACTCAACCTTTTTGGTTATCTTGGGCACTGAGGAATGCGTGGTAGCTTCGCAACTTGCCGCTGCTTTGCCGGGCAGTTCCATAAGCATATCAGCCAAGGATCACATGGTTTGGTGTGATCCTAAAAGAGGTGCTCAGGCAACAGTTGCTGCAGCTGTCCGGGGAATTGTGAGTGGGGGGGTAGCTCCCATGCACGCTGCCGTTTCCGTACATCTTCCGGAAAGATTAACTGAGAACGTACAATACCGTTTCCGGGAGATAGCTGAAGGGGTTAGTACATCTACGACAGCTTTTCAATTGAGTATCAATTCAGCCAGGGTGTGGTTTTCGGAGAATATCGCATCACCTTTGTTGACGGTGGCAGTGTCTGGCCTGTCTGATTCGGTAGCACCGGAACTTACAGCAGGGTTTAAGGATGTCGGTGATTTTATTTTGATGCTCGGAAGTCACCGAGGGGAACTGGGGTGTTCTGTTTACGCTAGACTCAAGTTGAGTTCAGCTGATGGGCCAGTACCTATGGTGGATCTTGCCATGGAGAGGCAAATGAGGGAAATCGTTCTGACGGGTAACAAGGTTGGTCTGATAAAATCTGTCATCCACCTGTCAGCGGGTGGCCTTGCTGCTACGGTAGCTCACGCATTGATCTGTGGAGGGACGGGCCTCGGCGCAAGGATTCATGTGAGTTCCAAGATTAGGAATGATGAACTCCTTTTCGGTGAAACAGAGGGTCTGACAATCATTTCAGTGGCTGAAGAGTCCATCATTGAGATTGAACGGCTATGTATGAATTCCGGTGTACCGTGCACCGCCATCGGGCGGGTTACCGATAACGGAATATTTACGTTCAATGACCTTTTGAAAGTGAAAGTTAAAAAGTTGCATGAGAGTCAAAAAGAGAGTAGAAAAAAGATTTTTGGCTAGCGTTTCAGTTGATCCAGCATGGCGTTATGGATATGACCATTTGAGGCCAATACTTCACGATCGAANAATGCAAAATCACTTCCGTCCGTTTTAGTTACAGAACCACCAGCTTCTTGAACAATGAATGCCCCCGCCGCCATATCCCATGGNTTCAGNTCATATTCCCAAAAGCCGTCCAGCCAACCCCGGGCAACGTGACAGAAATCCAGGGAGGCAGCTCCCGCGCGTCGGACACCTTGTGTAAGGTNAGTGAAANTTTTGAACAGGTNCATATTTCGGGACCAGATTTCGTCATGCTCATAGGNAAAACCNGTGGCCAAAAGGCATCTTTTTAAGGAATCAGTGGTGGAAACAGCAATGGGTTCACCNTTACAGAANGCNCCGCCGCCGGCTGTGGCGCNGTAGACGTCGCCGAAGTGAACATGGTTAATCACTCCCACAATCGGTTTTTCTCCCTCACAGACNGCAATGGAGACGGCGTAAAAGGGGTAACCGTGAACAAAGTTGGTAGTACCGTCAATTGGATCAATTACCCAGAGATAATNTGAACCGGTNGCGATNCCNCCGGCTTCTTCTGTNAGNATCTGATGNTCAGGAAACCTCGCCCTAATAGTTTCCATAATAATTTGTTCTGAACTGACGTCCGCATTGGTCACCAGATCAGTGGCCCCTTTGAAGTCGACCTTAAGCGTCATCTTAGCTTGTTCAGAAATAAAAGAGGCCGCTTTGTCAGCGGCCTCTAAGGCGATATTTAATAGATCCTCTTGCCCACTCTTTGTCACAACGAATCAGAACCCTGCTGAGCCAGGGTCTCTTTGTAGGTCAGATGTTCGCGGGAGAAGTATTCGTCAGTCATGACTTTCAGCGTCGGCATCAGCAGGACAACNCCGATGAGGTTTGGAATAGTCATCAGANTGAGCGCGATATCNCCAAAGTTCCAGACGAACGTNAGCGGAAGGATGGCTCCCAGGAAGTTAAAGAACACATAGACCCACCGATANGGCTTTATTGCGCTTGGACCNATGAGGTATTCGACGGAGCGGTCGCCGTAGTAACTCCACGCCACCATAGTGGTGTAGGCGAAGAGAAGTACGGAGAAATTGATGATTGTACTTCCGATTTCGGGTGCGAAAGAGAATCCCTCCTGAAAAGCGGCCCGCGTCAGCTGTGCTCCTGTCAGATTGGTGGACTCCAAGACTCCAGTNGATATNATGGCCANTCCAGTCATNGTACAGATGATGAGCGTATCGATTANTGGTCCCATTTGGGCAACTGCGCCCTCGCGGATCGACTCTTTNGTTTTTGCCGCAGCATGGGCGATCGGNGCTGAACCCTGTCCCGCTTCATTGGAATAGAGTCCCCGCCGGANGCCCCACATGANGACGGTGATGAGGCCTCCCCAGCCAGCTTNCAGTGAAAAGGCTTCGCGAATAATGGAGANGAAACTGGGGATGATGGNNTCACTGTTCATTANAAGGATGAAGAGCGCACCGCCTACATAGAGGACCGCCATAGTGGGAACCAGTCGGCTGGCNACCGCAGCGATTCGTTTGATTCCGCCGATGATGACCAGTCCCACCAGCAAGGCGATGGCCGCGCCAGTAAACCAGGGGGGCAGATTGTAAGTAGTGAACGTCTGGGCGATGGTNTTGGCCTGGTTCATATTGCCGGTACAGAAAGAACAGATGGTGGCGCAGCCGGCGAAGAANATAGCTAACGGCTTCCATTTTGGNCCNAGTCCNTTTTCGATGTAGTACATGGGGCCNCCNGAAGCTGAGCCGTCCTCATGGATAACGCGGAAGCGGTGNGNNAGAGAGCATTCGGCATATTTTACTGCCATGCCGAAGANGGCNGTGNCCCACATCCAGAAGAGAGCTCCAGGTCCNCCGAGACGAACAGCCAGCGCCACTCCGGCGATGTTGCCGATACCNATNGTGGAGGAGAGTGCCGCGGAGAGAGCTTGAAAATGGGTAACGTCACCTTCGTCCTCCGGATTGTCGTACTTGCCCCCTACGACGTCGAAACTNTGNTTCAACTGNCGAATCTGAATCCATCTCAGGCTGAAGGTGATGAACATTCCCGAGCCAAGAAGGATAAAGATTAGCGGCAGTGATATCCAGCCGCTCAGAGTTGCTGTCCATTGATTCAGAANTTCTCCAAGGTTTCCTAGCATATTGTTGTCTCCACNNTATCAAGTNTTGATGATGATANGAGTCTATCTNTTATACAATTGGCGGNCAGTTTACGATGGAGAGTGGATTATGGCAAACGGGAAAGGGGTAGAGAACTGAGGACNCATGCAAAGTGAGTAGNTTACGGATTTTAGTTTTCTCTNGGTCTCGTCTTTTGGTGTCTTAGTGGCATACAGGTAAATTCACGCCGGTGAAAACAGAGTGCATTCGNAACTTTTGTATCATTGCCCACATCGACCACGGCAAGTCAACACTGGCCGACCGTTTGTTAGAGATGACCCACACACTCACCAAGCGCGACATGAAGGACCAGGTTCTCGATGACATGGAACTGGAGCGTGAGCGGGGCATTACCATCAAGAGCCATCCCATTCAGATACACTACAGCCACAGCGATGGCAAGGAATACATTTTCAACCTTATCGACACTCCCGGCCATGTAGATTTTTCCTATGAGGTATCACGCTCGCTGGCGGCGTGCGAGGGAGCAGTTCTGTTAGTGGACGTGGCGCAGGGTGTGGAGGCACAAACAGTGAGTCACGCTTATTTAGCCATGGAAAACGATCTGGAGCTTATCCCTGTTTTGAACAAGATTGATCTCCCAACATCGCGGCCTGATGAGGTGAGTCACCAACTGATGGATCTCATCAGTTGTTCTAAAGATGAGATTCTCAATGTCAGCGCCAAGACCGGCGAAAGTGTAGACGATCTCTTTACAGCTATTGTTGATAGGATCCCACCGCCCGCCGAACCCGAAGAAGACGCACCGCGGGCGCTCATTTTTGATTCGAATTTTGATTCCTATCGAGGTGCAATTCCTTATGTACGAATATTTAATGGTACTATTGAACCCGGAATGACTGCCCAGTTCATGTCCACTGGAAAACTGAGGGAGATCACTGAGGTGGGTCATTTTGTGCTGAAACGGGTTCCAGCTAAGAGGCTGGAAACAGGAGATGTTGGTTACATTGTTGCTGGCTTGAAAGAGATTAAGGAATTGCAGGTGGGGGATACCATCACCACCAAAGAGAATCCCGCTCATAAGGTGCTACCTGGTTATAAAGAAATGAAACCGATGATTTTTTCAGGGCTCTTCCCAATAGTCAGTGACGATTATGAACGGCTTCGAGATTCCATTGAAAAACTCAAACTCAATGACGCTTCACTGGCCTATGAGCCCGAAACATCCACGGCCCTGGGATACGGCTTTCGGTGTGGTTTTCTGGGGATGCTTCATATGGATATCGTTCGGGAGCGGCTGGAACGGGAGTTCGATCTCAATCTCATTACTACCGTTCCCAGTGTGAGGTATGAGATTCTCAAAACCAATAGTGATATAATCGAAATTGACAATCCCACAAAACTTCCACCGGCTGGTGAAGTAGAGGAGATCCATGAACCGTATGTAGCGGCGGAGATCATTTCTCCATCTGAGTATATGGGGGGCCTTATGAAGCTTTGCCAGAATAAGCGGGGGACATTTGTGAATACTCATTATTTCTCCGAGCAGCGCGTTCAACTGAAGTATGAACTTCCCTTTTCGGAAATCGTTTTCGATTTTTATGACAAATTAAAATCAGTCTCCCGAGGATACGCTTCGTTCGATTATGAACATATTGGTTTCCGGCCGGGACCTATGAAAAAGTTGGATATTCTCATAAGCGGTGATGCCGTGGATGCGCTTTCCATCATTACTGATCGAGATTCAGCTTACAGCAAGGGAAGAGAGTTGTGTAAAAGTTT
>PBTS01000018.1:0-8611 GCA_002729175.1 Fidelibacterota bacterium | reverse complement strand
CATACATATCATATGTTTCGCCATTGGCAGTCACCTTCCCGTGGAAATCTTCAGCATAAAATGATGAAACTCCGGTCATTGATTTTCTGTGCTTTGTCATTTTACCGGACGCATCTTTCGTCTTCAGGCGGCTGCTGTTCCGCTGTCCATATCTCGGAGAAGAATGACAGCCAATCATAATCAGCAAAGTGAAAATAGCGAACCTTCTAATCATACGGCTCTACTTTACCGATCAAGTCACAAATGGTAGCAATATCATTTTCTTCACAATAAGTGCCCAAATCATTGATGATCCTTGTTGAAATTGCAGCGTCCCTATAATTCGCAGTCCCTACCTGCACTGCCGAAGCACCCGCCAACAGATACTCAATAACATCCTTTGCTGATGTAATTCCACCAATACCGATAATCGGCACGTCCACCGCTTTGGATATTTTATAAACAGAAGCAATTCCCACAGGTCTGATAGACGGTCCCGAAAGACCTCCAATATTTGTGTTAACATTCGGCCTCCGTGTGGCTGGGTCTATGCTCATACCAAACAGAGTGTTTATTGCGGACAGGACGTCAGCACCCCCTTCAACGGCGGCAGCAGCAATTTCGCCAATATCGGTAACGTTCGGAGATAGTTTCAGAATTAACAACTTTTTCGTTGCAGATCTGAGCGCTTTCGTCAACTCTCTGGTGGATTTCGGATCTACAGAAAACTCCATCCTCCCAGTGTCTACGTTTGGACAAGATACGTTAATCTCATACCCACAAACAGTTCCGCCGCTGGATTCCAATTTCTCTAACACATAGAGGTAGTCATCAATGCTAAACCCCGCAATATTTGTGATAACTTGAGTCCCAATGTTCTCATAAACAGGAATCATTTTTTCAATATATTTGTCTACACCTATGTTAGCCAGCCCGATGGAGTTGATCATTCCTGANGGNGTNTCAACAATCCNNGGAGGCGGATTNCCTTCACGNGGATGCTTTGTTATAGATTTTGTCACAATAGCGCCNAANTGAGATACATCNACCAGATCNTTAGNTTCCGTNCCGTANCCAAAAGTCCCCGANGCAACGAANACNGGATTCTTNAAACTGACNTCNCCCAGTGATANAGAAAGATCAACAGTCATGAAAAAANAATCTCCTTTGCTNNGTAGANAGGACCATCANTGCAGACCAGNGAATACCGCTCGTGATAACTATGNTCTTTCACNCCNTTGNAAGCTCGTTCAATNACNCACCCNTGGCATANACCGGTGGCACATCCCATATAACTTTCCACGGATAGTTCNCATGGNAAATCGAACTCNTTGACAAANAGATGAACAGCTTTCANCATCNGTTCTGGACCGCAAGCAAATAGTTTTGGATTTTCCNCTTCATCACATATTTTTTTCACAGTAGGCATNACTGTTCCGTGCTCTCCCGNGGATCCGTCATCTGTTGTGANATATATGTTCNNTTCNGGATCATGGGAAAGGAAATGTTCNTCANCACTCNGAGCNCCNANNACAATTTTGTGTTCNACGCCATTTGTTTGNAAAACTTTATNAAACCAAANNATGGGCGNNAANCCAACNCCACCTCCAATTAAAATNGGNNTNGTTCCTTCNGTTTCNNNGNAGCTGTTNCCNAGCGGACCCAGCANNTCTATGGAANANCCNTTNNTANANTCTGACAANATNTTGGNTCCCTCACCAAAAATNTTATAAATGATGCTCAGCTGATTGTCNTTCACATCGGCGATACTCATGGGNCGNCGNAATGGATGTTCCCATGAATNNTCAACACATATGTTCAGAAACTGCCCAGGGAATGGTTCTTCATTACAAATTCTCTCAGCCGAGAAGGTCATTTGATAGATTCCANGTGCNATTTCTTCGTTATTCAGTACAGTACCTTTTTCAGCGATCATTTTTTNTACTATCATTTGATGAAGTGGTGTCAGCAANTGATTCCTTAATTTTNTTCAAAAGAGCAATCCTACCTCCGGCAAATTTCGCCTGTTCACTCTTCTCATAGTCAGAGNCTATTCGCTNATAAACCTCCAGGGCATGGTCGAGATCATTGAGACTTCGGTCATAAATATGAGCCATGGAAAGCAGTACAACAGGAGCATATCTTGTATTTGGATACTGTTTTAAGACAGACTCGTAAAGCTCAATTGCTTTCTCAGGATCACCGTCGGTCAGTGCTTCACTTTGGACCATCAGTTCAGCAGGAGCGTCCGCCAAGATCATACTTTGGGAACGGGCAATTTCCATTGCATACTCACTGTCAGAGTAATCTATCATAAGTCGATTCCTCAAATCCGATGCCCGGACTGAATCGCCTGAAATATCATAAAGATAACTGAGGGAATAGAGAGCCTGTGCGGTACGATTTGTCGACGGAAGATTATTCACGATCCTGATAAAATATTTCATCCCCTCTTCCGTATCGCCAAATCTGAATGCCTGCAATTCTCCAGCACTGTACAGTTGTTGTGATAATTCCTGGTACAGCTTTGTGGTGTCAATTATGTCATCTTGTGATTCATTGGTAATATTTTCGATCTCTTCTTCTTGCTTCACCGAAGACTTTAAGTCCACATTCAAGAGTCTGTCTACAGAAATCGCAGTTTTTTCAGTTTCTTCTTTTGTTTCTCCATCGCCAAAAAGGGACACCTCCACTTTTTCAATGGCTTCAGTGACCGAAAGAAGGTCATCAATTTCCTGTACCCTGACCCGAGCCGAGGGAGCATAGGTCGATTCTCGGAATTCTCTCTCCACGTTATCGAAGTATTTCCTTGCAAGAGGATAATCCTTCTCCTCATCCAGAGCGGCCGTCCCCAATGCAAAATACGATTCAGCCGATGCAGCTGTTTTAGGAAAATCCTCAGTAATGACCTCATAACGTTTCCTCGCTTCATCGTCCCTGCCCTGCATTTCGTATAGTTTCGCCAGCTCAAGACTGAGATCCGCCTTTATGCCTGAAAATTTTTCATTAGTAGTGAGTTCTTCAATCTCCTCAGATGCCTCTGCCCACATTTTCGTTTCGCGATAAATTCGAACTATCTGTAAATGAGACATCTCCACCCGTTTTGGATTCGGATGGGAAGAAATCACCTTTCGGTAATTTTCCAGTGCAATGTTTAAACGACCTTCTTCATATGCTCTTTCAGCTATACTATAATGGGCGTTCATTCGGTCCAGCCTGTTTGCCGCATATTCGGCCGATTTTTCCAAGTGGGTCAATGCTGAATCAATTTCGCCATAAAACTGATATATCTCAGATGCTATTGTGTGCGCAAGAGATCTCAGCGATTGTATTCGCCCGAATCGATCATTTTTCTCAAGTTCACCGATAAAATATAGCGTTTCTTCTAATGAAGCTTTGGAAGATTCATTTTTCCATTGACAGCGAATGGTCCACAACCGTGCTTCGTTAAGAAGAGGGCTTTCGGGAAACTCTGAGTTCAGGCGTTCAAGAGATCCTTTTGATAACTGGAATTCTCCCTGATAATAAAGAGCTTTTGCCCGTAATAGGAGCGCATCATCATGGAATCTTGATTCTGGATATTTTGCGACAACCAGATTGCAACGAGCAATTGTTTTTTGTAACAATTCCTCGCTTTTATTAGACAACTGCTCCGAATTAGAAGCTGTGACTATTTCCTGTTCGGCCTCTTCAAAAAACTGGATTGCGTTATAGAAAGTGTTGAAATAAGCACAGCCCCACATAAACAGTACAAACATCAATGCGAATATTTTGACCAATTTATTCATGATTTCAACAGTGACATTAATTTTGGAAGTATTTCTCCGGATTTTCCCTGAAACGTAACATCCATTAGGGAACTGAGATCAGTCGCTTCTGTGTTGATCTCAACAAGAAAAGCGCCGGATGATTTTGCCAAAGTAGGCAGCCCTGCCGCTGGAAAGACAACACCAGAGGTGCCGACGGAGATGAATAGATCACATTTTCTGGCATGTTTCTCCGCTATCCGAAATGAATTAGCCGGAAGCATTTCTCCAAACCAGACAACATCCGGTCTAACAAGTCCCCCGCATTTACATAAAGTAGTTTCGCCGTTTTCTATAAGNAGGTCACCNTCAAATTGCACTNCACAATCAATACAGTAGTTTCTCAAAANATTGCCGTGNANTTCAATNACCTCCCTGCTCCCAGCCCGCTGGTGAAGATTGTCTACATTTTGAGTAATTACTANGCAAGTGGCCACTTTTGATTCCATATCGGCCATGGCNGTGTGCCCTCGATTCGGTTTTACATTATTCACTNTTTCAGCTCTNTGCCGATACCATGCTTGAACAAGTGCTGGGTTCTTCATGAATGAATTGAAGTTAGCCAGTTCTTCCGGCTTAAATTTTTCCCACAAACCGTCAACACTGCGAAATGTAGGTACGCCACTTTCAGCCGAAACGCCGGCTCCTGTGAAAAATACAATATAAGAGTTTGAAGTGATCCTTTTTGCAAGACTGTCCAAGGCCGATTCTGTATCAGCTGATGAGAATGAAATCATTTTTTCTAAGGAGTGATGCGAAATGAAGGATGTACGATGATTTTTCACCGATTTTCAGAAGAAGATTTTACGATAGTCTCAAGAAAAATAAACCTTTAACTTTCATTTACCCTATGAAGTCCCCATTTTTTATTTTTTTCCCATTATTGCTACAGTTATCACCAATCCTGGCACAACAGGATACAGTTTTAACACCCTATCCCGATGAAACTGTGGGTTATATTCAGGTTTCTTGTGATTCAAGTGGGCTCGATATTTACGTAGATAATATCCTCATTGGACAAGTTCCAATTGATGACCCTGTTCCATTAAAACCGGGAGTTCATACTGTCACCTATCTTAATCCNCAGTTTATTACACTATTGAGAGAATNCTATGAACTAAACGAGGTTGAATCGCTTCTTGAAAGNAGTCTTCAGCGGGTATATGTGGCTCCGGACAAAACAGTCACTGTAAATCTTTGGTGGAAACCTTATGAAAAGCAGCTAAAAGCCCGAAAACAGTCGGGNTGGATTAAAACGTCAGTAGGGTTGGTAATAATGACTTTCCTGGTTGTGTTAAATATTTAACATTTTAATGATGCATTCAATTAATAGCTTTCAGTGATTTGAATTTCTTGATTAATTTTTGATATGGACGAATTCACNACTTTTGACGAACCGCTTAAATTCAATCCTGACTACAAATGGCCTGATGAAGGTACTGAAAAGGATTGCCCAAAGTGCAACGGCGCTCTGACCCTTAACGAGCAAAGTGTTAGCTACAAAGGCAAGCCGTGGTGGTGTGGAATCTGTCGGTGGCAGTTCACGGACGAAGAAGTCTAGNCTGCTAATTCTATTTTTATACGTTTTGCCTGAATTTTCTTTCATGTAAGACACTTTCCATTTCAGCAGGAAGTCTCCCCTTCCTAAATTTGGATCAACCTCGGAGTATTTTTTTAAATGGTTGATATTCGCCCTTTTAAGGGCTTCAGTTATTGTCCATCTAATGGTTCTGATCTCTCATCAGTGATTGCACCGCCATATGATGTAATTACCGATCAGGAGCGCTCAGATCTTGCGTCAAAATCCCCTCTTAATTTTGTTCACTTGACTCTGCCGGTAAACTACGACTCCGGTCGGTCCGATCCAGATTTCTATGAAGAGGCGGCATCTCGATGGGATTCTTTGAAANGGAACAATACNGTTGAACAGTCGAATTCNCCGGCTATCTGGTGCCTTAANGAGACCTATGAGAAAAATGATGGTCAACCTGTTACACGATTTGGATTTATAGCAGAACTGTCTTTGGAGGATGAATCAGACCGTTTTGTCTTACGCCATGAAAAAACATACAGAGCACCTCAAATGGACAGGATGAAACTCTATGAAGCGACGCGGGCCAATCTGAGCCCCCTTTTCTTCATTTATCAGGATGATCCAAATGAGACTAAGCAATTCCTGGAACATTTCAAAACAGCTGAATCGCGGACGGCAGAATTGGATCATCACGGGAATGTATTTTTGGAACTTTCCTCTACTGAAAACGAGGATTGGATAGAATGTTTCTGTCAATCGTTTAGAGAAAAATATGTTCTCATTGCTGACGGTCATCATAGATATGAAGCTTCTCGCATTTTTCACAAAAAGAATATTGATGAGGCCCTTGATAGTTCTGCTGTCATGGCTTATCTCGTGCCGGCATCATCAACTGGGCTCATTGTTCATGCAACCCATAGAGCTGTCCGTGGCTTGGCAGATTTTGACGAAACGGAATTTCTAAAATCATTGAATGACCGATTTAATTTTGATGCCCCACAAAACGGTTCTCATCAAATTGAAGTGGTGACACCAGCAAAAGGGAGATTTACGGTGACACCTAATGAACAAACTCTCAAACGTTTAAAGAAACGACATAAATCATTTGATTTCTCTAATCTTACTGTTGTCATACTGGAGGAGATTGTTCTCCGGGAAATTTTGGGACTTTCCCAAAGTCAGACAGGTACAAACGGAAATCTGAAATATTTCCAAAATGCCGATTCCGCTTTGGAATCTGTCAATTCTGGAGAATGGAATGCCGCTTTTTTACTTGACCCTGTATCCTTGGATGATATTTTTTCAGTGACGAAGGCCGGAGGTATACTTCCTCAAAAATCGACCTACTTTTATCCTAAAGTAGCCACTGGACTCGTGGTAAGATCCATGGAGCGTTCATGAACATCACAGGCAAACCCAAACTTTTTATTCCTGGGCCAACTCACGTGGATGAAGAGATCCTGAATGCATTTACTGAATATCCTGTTGGTCATCGTACTGCTTCATTCTCTGAACTTTATGATAATTTGGTGTCCGGAATTCAAAAGGTTCTCTTTACCGATAACAGAATATATCTTTGCACTTGTACAGCTACAGGTCTTTGGGAAGCTGCTGTTCGAAACACCGTCAGGAAAAGGTGTGCTAATTTTGTTTGCGGCGCTTTTTCTAGCCGCTGGCACGATTCTACTGTTATGTGCGGTCTTCCCGCAGATGCCATACATGTGGAACTGGGTGAAGCTATAAAACCTGATCTCGTGGATAATACACTGGCCACCGGCAAATATGATGTGATGACCTACGTACATAATGAAACATCAACAGGAGTCATGAATCCCCTTGGTGAAATTGCTCAGATTATGAAGAAATACCCCGATGTCATGTTTCTGGTCGATATGGTTAGCTCCATGTCCTCTGTAAAAATTAAAGTGGATGAGCTTGGTATCGATGTGGCTCTGGCCAGTGTGCAAAAAGGGTGGGCTCTTCCTCCCGGTTTTTCCGTCTGCTCTGTTTCTGAAAGAACTTTAGACATAAGTGCTAAATGCAATAATAAAGGACTATACTTTGATTTCCTTGTTCTGGAAAAATATGCGAAACGTTCTCAAACACCTTCCACACCATCTATTCCACACATGTATGGTTTGAAACGGCAACTGGAGAGAATTTTCGCTGAAGGTCTGAAGAACCGTTTCCAGAGGCACAGTGATTTAGCTGATCGCGTTCGTGCTTGGGCTTTGGATCGTATGGGACTCTTCCCTGAACTGGGATATGAATCAGCCACATTAACCTGTGTAGAAAACACCAAGGGGATAGACATAACCGATTTTCAGGATCGGCTTCTTGATAAAGGGTACATGATTTCGGGCGGGTATGGCCCGTTGAAAGGAAAAACTTTCCGAATCTCACATATGGGTGATATCATGCTAACAGACATAGATGAACTATTGAGCGTAATGGATGAGACGCTCAATGAAATGAATTGATGAAAGTGTTAGTAACTGATCCCATTTCTGATGAGGGTAAGCGGATTCTCACGGATGCTGACATTAAGGTGGAGGATGCGTCCGGAGAAAAATCCTCTTCAAAATTAGATCTCTCCGACATAGACGGATGGATTGTGAGAAGCGGAACCACCGTTACAGCAAAAAATATAGAACAGGCTGAGAACCTACGCGTCATTGGACGAGCCGGCGTTGGTGTGGACAATATTGATATCCATGCCGCTACCATGAATGGTGTTCTTGTCATGAATACGCCGGACGCCAACACAATCTCAGCGACGGAGCATACAGTTGCCCTTATTCTGGCCCTGGCTCGCAATGTTCATGAAGGTTACCACTCAATGATCCACGGAAAGTGGGAGCGTGAGAAACTTATCGGAACAGAACTGAGAAACAAAACCATCGGTGTTGTCGGTCTTGGAAAAATTGGGACGGAGGTCATCAAACGTCTTCACCCTTTCAAGATTAATGTCCTTGGCTTTGACCCTTACATCAATAAGAATAACTATGAATTGGATTATGTGGAAATTGTGGAACTGGATAACCTCTGTAAGAAAAGTGATTTTATCACCATTCACGTCCCAAAGACTGATTCAACTGTCGGTCTGTTCGATCTTGATCGCTTGAAAATGATGAAACCGACTGCACAGATTGTAAATTGCGCCAGAGGTGGCATCATCGATGAAGATGCCCTCCTCGTAGCACTCAATGATGGTTTAATTTCAGGTGCGGCTCTGGATGTATTTGAAAGTGAACCGGTAACCGACTCACCATTAGTAAAAGCTAATAACATC
>PBTS01000017.1:0-51040 GCA_002729175.1 Fidelibacterota bacterium | reverse complement strand
TTTCTCTTCAGCTTTTCGGTTGCCGACCTCTAAGTGCAAGGGTAAATTCCTAAGCCAAATTTAAGCGGTTTGGAGTGAACGAGTTAATAATGAACATAACGGACGAAGTGTGAGGCAGATTCGCATTTTATTAATCAAAGCCTGTCCTTTTAAAATGGTAAACTAAACCGTGTTGAATGTATTTTTCAACTATGAGCCCCATTGTCGGGGCTCTTTTTTTATGTGGTCTAAATATTTCTCAGTTGTAGTCATGGTAGATCTTTAATGAACAACAGGGCCGCTCTACTCATGCTGGAGGATGGTCGTCTGTTCAGGGGATATTCATTCGGAGCCGAAGGGGAGACCGCGGGCGAAGTGTGCTTCAACACAGGGATGACAGGCTATCAGGAAATTCTCACTGACCCTTCCTATTGCGGTCAGATTGTTACCATGACTTATCCTCATATAGGTAACTACGGCGTCAACCGGGATGATGTTGAATCGAGTAAAATTCAGGTTGCCGGATTTGTAGTGAGAGAAGAGACGGAAGTTCCATCAAATTATCGTTCAGACCAGTCATTGGGTGAATATCTTCGTAGTGTTGATATTGTTGGCATCCAGGGGATCGATACCCGAGCACTCACCCGGCACTTACGAGATTGTGGTGCTATGAACGGTATTATCAGTTCAACTGATCTTGATGAAACTTCATTAAAGAAAAGACTCAAGAACGTCCCATCCATGGCCGGACTGGATCTGGTACCCAATGTGACCTGTGAACAATCCTACCATTGGAATGGGAATGCATCTTCCCACAGGGTCGTGGCGATGGACTTCGGGATCAAGTACAATATACTCAGGCTCTTAAACAGCTATGGCTGTGACGTAACCGTGGTACCGGCAACAACGTCAGCCGATGATATACTGGCACTGAAACCTGATGGCATCTTTCTATCTAACGGTCCGGGAGATCCTTCGGCGGTCACTTACGGTATAGAAACCATCAAAGAATTGTTGGGGAAAAAACCTGTCTTTGGCATCTGTCTGGGTCACCAGTTGTTATCACTGGCAGTGGGAGGCTCCACCTATAAACTGAAGTTTGGGCATCGCGGCATTAATCACCCTGTTAAGAACGTTGAAACCTCTGAAGTTGAAATCCCCAGCCACAATCACGGTTTCGCTGTTGATCCTGATTCTCTTCCCGGCAATTCAGAGATTACACACTGGAATCTCAATGACGATACTGTGGAAGGTTTCAGGTGTAAAGATATTCCGGCTTTTTGCGTCCAATACCATCCGGAAGCGGGGCCGGGACCTCACGACAGTCGTTACCTGTTTCAACAGTTTGTTGAGATGATGGATAATGCCTAAACGAACTGACATCAATTCCATCCTGATTATTGGCGCCGGTCCTATCGTCATCGGCCAGGCGTGTGAATTCGATTACTCTGGAACACAAGCGTGTAAGGCACTGAAGGAGGAAGGGTATCGCATTATCTTGGTGAACTCCAACCCCGCAACGATCATGACAGATCCGGATATGGCGGACGCAACCTATATCGAACCGCTGACGGTAAAGTCAGTTACAGCCATTATTGAAAAAGAGAAACCTGATGCGCTCCTGCCAACGGTGGGAGGTCAAACAGCACTGAATTTGACAGTTGACCTTAAGGAAGCAGGAGTAGTGGATAAACACGGTGTGGAGCTTATCGGTGCGGACATTGATGCTATTCAACGGGCCGAGGACAGAGAGAAATTCAAAGAGGCCATGGAAGGTGTGGGAATCGATATTCCTAAAGGGGGCTTCGCCCGATCAATGGATGAAGCGAAAAAGATCGTTGAAGAAAGGGATTTCCCCGTGATCATCCGTCCTTCCTTTACACTGGGGGGAACAGGCGGTGCTACGGCCTATAACAACGAGGAATTCCTGGAACTTGCTGATAAGGGGCTGGAATCAAGCCCCATCACTGAAGTACTCATCGAAGAGTCCCTCCTCGGATGGAAAGAGTTTGAACTGGAGGTCATACGCGACCGAAAGGATAATGTGATCATTATCTGTTCTATCGAGAATGTCGATCCCATGGGTGTCCATACCGGTGATTCCATCACCGTTGCGCCGGCCCAGACACTCACTGACGTCGAGTATCAGAAAATGCGAGATTGGTCCATTGATTGCATCCGGGCAATAGGTGTTGATACTGGTGGTTCTAATATCCAGTTTGCGGTAGATCCAGGCACCGGGCGCATGGTCATTATTGAAATGAATCCCAGAGTTTCCCGTTCCTCAGCGCTGGCATCCAAAGCGACGGGTTTTCCTATTGCCAAGGTGGCAGCCAAACTTGCTGTAGGCTATACGCTCGA
This sequence comes from Fidelibacterota bacterium, assembly GCA_002729175.1. Classification (GTDB taxonomy): domain Bacteria; phylum Fidelibacterota; class Marinisomatia; order Marinisomatales; family S15-B10; genus UBA2125. The sequence goes on along the minus strand of PBTS01000017.1, from coordinate 48,700 downwards.
TGAGCTTCCCAACGATATAACAGGTAAAACTCTGGCGGCTTTTGAGCCCACCATCGATTATGTGGTGACGAAAGTACCTCGGTGGGATTTTGAGAAATTTCCTTCCGCCAGTGGGCATCTTGGTGTGCAGATGCAATCGGTGGGCGAGGCCATGGCAATCGGTCGGACTTTCAGAGAATCTCTGCAGAAAGCGTTTCGTTCCCTAGAGACTGGTCTGGACGGATTGGAGCCAAAACCCGGTAAACGACCGCTGGATATGACAAAGCTGAGATTTGCAACCGCCTTTCGGTTGCTGAAAATCAGACAGGCTTTTTTAGAGGGTGAGACTGTAGATGAACTTCATCGGGTAACAAAGATCGACCCCTGGTTTTTGAGGCAAATTGAGAGGGTTGTCATCAGTCATTCCTGTGAAAAAGGAGACAATGATTCGCTCAAACAGTTGAAACAGGAAGGATTTTCGGACCGTCAGATCGGCAGGATGTTGGGGAAAAGTGAGGAAGAGATCAGGACCGCTAGAAAAAAAGCCGGCATCACGCCGACTTATAAAGTTGTAGATACTTGTGCCGCCGAATTTGAAGCAGAGACTCCTTACTGTTACTCTACCTACGAAGAAGAAAATGAGGTGAAACCTCTTAAAGGAAAGAAAGTGATTATTCTTGGAGGCGGTCCTAACCGTATCGGGCAGGGGATTGAGTTCGACTATTGTTGTGTGCAGGCGGTTTTCGCCGCAAAGGACTTGGGGTGGAAGGCCATCATGGTAAACTGTAATCCCGAAACAGTTTCCACAGATTTTGATATAACAGATCGTCTCTATTTCGAGCCGGTAACATTTGAAGATGTGATGAACATTGTTGATCTTGAACAGCCGGACGGTGTTTTGGTCCAGTTTGGGGGACAGACACCATTGAATATCGCCCAGCGTCTCAAGAATGCCGGAGCATCGATATTGGGCACCTCTCCGAATGCCATTGATCTTGCTGAAGACAGGAAAAAGTTTGGTACCATTCTTGATAAGCTCGACATTCCTAAGCCGGAATACGGTACAGCACTCTCAGAGGAAGAAGCAGTAAATGTCACTACCAAAATTGGTTATCCTGTTCTTGTCCGTCCGTCTTATGTACTGGGTGGCCGGGCTATGGAGATCGTCTATAACGATCAACAACTCCTGGACTATGTTCGCAAAGCGGCTGACGTTTCACCTGAACATCCCATCCTCATCGATTCGTTCCTGGAGGATGCCTTCGAATTTGATGTGGATGCTCTCTGTGACGGAAAACAGGTTTACATAGCCGGTGTTATGCAGCACATCGAGGAGGCGGGCATCCACAGTGGAGATTCATCATGCGTGCTTCCGCCATACTGGCTTACTGACAGTGGTTTGAAAAAAATAGAGGAATATACCAGGCAGATCACCCTGGAACTTGGAGTTCAAGGTTTGATCAACATTCAGTTTGCCGAAAAGGGTGGAACTGTTTATGTACTGGAGGCAAACCCTAGAGCCAGCAGGACGGTGCCGTTCGTCAGCAAGGCGACGGATGTTCCTTTGGCTAAGATTGCTACCGGTATTGCTCTGGGGAAGACACTTTCGGACTATAAACTTTCAGAATTTTCCACCAACGGCCATATTGCCGTAAAGAAACCTGTCTTTCCTTTTAATAAGTTTCCAGAAGAAAATGTGTTTTTAGGTCCTGAGATGAAGTCCACTGGAGAGGTGATGGGTGTAGCCCCTCGTTTTGGGGATGCTTTCGCCAAAGCGATCACAGGTGACGGTCAGTCGCTACCCACTTCCGGAAAGGCGTTTGTCTCCGTAAATGACAATGATAAGATGAAAGTACTTCCCATTGTTCGTGACATGGCTGAGCTTGGATTTGAGGTGGTGGCCACGGAAGGGACGGCTAAAACTTGCCGGAGAAACGGAATCAGGACTGAAAAGATATTTAAAGTAGGTGAAGGACGCCCCAACGCTGTAGACGGTATCAAAAATGGGGAAATCCAACTGGTGATAAATACACCACTAGGTGCTCAGTCCCGCTATGACGAATATGCCATCGGTCGTGCCGCTATCCAGGCAAGAATCCCCGTTGTCACTACACTGTCCGGAGCCCAGGCCGCTGTTCGTGCCATTAGGTCAAAAAACAGAAATGAAGTAAGACCGCTTCAGGAAATTCACGGCAAATAAACAGTTGATGAAATTGTTTGGTTTGGGAAGGGAAAGACACTAGCTTCGATGTGGTCATGATGAAAACAAGCCGACGATTCCGACGTAGAATACTTCTTAAACCAATGAGGAGTATCGGCGGTATTTTGTAGACTGTATTAACCAAACAGAAAATTAAAACCCCCGGTTACTCCGGGGGTTTTTTTTTACATAATGTGTAAAAGGAGTTCTAAGAATGAAGAGTCATAAAAAAGTGGTACTTGCTTACAGTGGAGGATTAGATACATCGGTCATTTTGAAATGGCTTATCAACAAGGGATTTGATGTTGTCTGCTTCATTGGGAATGTAGGTCAGAAGGAAGATTTCGAGGCTATAGAGCAAAAGGCTTACAAAACAGGAGCAGTGGATGTGAATACGGTAGATCTGAGACGAAAGTTCGTTACAGACTTTATTTTTCCAGCTCTTCGGGGGAATGCCCTGTATGAAGGTCGTTATCTTTTGGGTACTGCACTGGCCCGCCCTGTTCTGGCGAAGCAACAGATTGAGATCGCCGCTGAGACAGGCGCTTTATCTGTCAGTCACGGTTCCACAGGAAAGGGGAACGACCAAGTACGGTTTGAGCTGACATATTACGCCCTCAATCCTGATATTAAGGTGATCTCGCCATGGAAAGATCCTGAATTTTTGGATCAGTTCAAAGGGAGACAGGATCTATTAGACTATGCCGAGGAGTGGGGGATCCCTGTAACTGCATCAAAGAAGAGGCCGTATAGTGAAGATGAAAATCTCATGCATATCAGTCATGAAGCAGGCCAGTTGGAAGATCCGACTATAAGGCCAAACGAATCGGTTTTCAGTCACACCGCTGCATTAGAAGAGACGCCTAATACAGAAACAGTTATTGAAATCTCTTTTGCAAATGGGTTTCCTGTAAAGGTTGTAAACCGAATTGACGAAAGTGAAAATAGTGATCCTCTTGAACTATTTATTTATCTTAATGAATTGGGGAGCCAGCACGGAATCGGCCGGCTCGATATGGTGGAGAACAGATTTATAGGAATAAAATCAAGAGGAATTTATGAAACGCCGGCCGGCACAATTCTCTGGGCAGCCCACCGTGACTTGGAGGGAATTGCCATGGACAAGGAGGTGATGCATCTTCGGGATATGCTCATTCCAAAATTCAGTGAACTTATTTATAATGGTCTCTGGTTTTCACCTGAAATGGACTTCATCATGAGCGCATTCAAAAAAAGTCAGGAAGCAATTGATGGTAATGTGACACTTTCTCTCTTCAAAGGGAATGTCACAACCATAGGCCGTGAATCGCCCACCTCACTGTATGATCAGGAATTTTCAAGCATGGAAATGGAAGGAGGCTTTGATGCTGTGGATTCAAAAGGTTTCATCAATATCCACGCCATACGTTTGAAGGCTCATAACCTCGTGATTAAAAAGAGGAAACCGTTTGAATGGAGAAAGGGAGGCAAATGATGGGAAAACTGTGGCAGAAAAAGAGTGAGTTGAACAAACAGGTTGAGTTGTTCACTGTGGGAGATGATTATCTGCTTGATGGTGAGCTTGTTAAGTATGATTGTCTGGGTTCCATTGCTCACGCAAAAATGCTTGGGGAGATTGGAATTCTTACTCATGAGGAAGTGGATCAACTTGTTTCATCTCTTCAGCAAATAATAGAAAGTGGTAATTTTGAGATTAAGGTAGAACAAGAAGATTGTCACACTGCCATTGAGAACCACCTGGCTGAGGAACTGGGAGAATTAGGCGAAAAGATTCACACAGCCCGCTCCCGTAACGATCAGGTACTTACTATGCTTCGTCTTTATTATAAAGACAAAATTAAAGAGTGTGATGATGTCGTGAATGGATGGATCAAAGCTTTAGAGCAACTCGCTGAACGGGATGGAGATATTCTTATGCCGGGCTATACACATATGCGTAAGGCCATGCCGTCATCGGTGGCGCTCTGGTGCGGTGCATTTATTGAATCGATAGAGGACAACAAAAAACTGTTGCAAACAGCTGAGGATTTGATGGATCAATCACCCCTTGGAACAGCAGCGGGTTATGGTGTCCCCATGGAGATCGACCGCCAATTCACAGCGGATGAGCTAGGTTTCTCTCGTGTTCAGGAAAACCCTATCTATGCGCAGATCAGCCGCGGCAAATTTGAGATGACACTCCTACATGCGTTGGGTCAAGCCATGTTTGATATCAACAAAATGGCCTCTGACCTTATTCTCTTTTCCATGGAAGAATTTGGATATTTTGAATTGCCGGAAGAACTGTGTACAGGAAGTTCTATCATGCCACAAAAGAAGAATCCTGACGTTTTGGAAATATTGAGGGCTAAATATCATGCCGTCAGATCATGTGAAAGAGAGGTAGGAGATCTGATTAGTAACCTTTCTACTGGATTCCATCGAGATTTCCAGTTAACAAAAGGCCCTACCATGAAAGGGATTTCAATTACACTTGAAAGTCTAAGGGTAGTTGCTTTGGTTGTCAGTGAGATTTCTGTTAATAAAAAAAAAATGTGATAGTGCGATGACAGACGATCTGTACGCGACTCAAAAGGCCTATGCTTTGGCCAGTGAGGGTGTCCCTTTCCGTGAAGCATATAGACGTGTGGCGGCTGAATTGGATCAAAAGGAAGATTGAATCGAAGGTGGGGAAGTTATATCTTCCCAAATTCACCGGAGGCATAATATGAAGATGAATAGATTCCGCAGAACTGTATCTGCACAGATTACGATGGTATTACTTGGTTTCTTCTTTTTCCCATTTCTTAATGGACTCAGTGCCAAAAGTTTACCGCTTCACACATTGAAGCTTCCGGACGGCTTCTCAATTGAGGTATATTCAGACAATGTCCCCAACGCACGGTCTATGATTCTAAGTGAAAAAGGGACGCTTTTTGTAGGAACTCGACGCCGGGGTCATGTTTATGCTCTTCGCGATGAAGACGGAGATTATATTGCTGAAAAAGTGTACACCATTGCCGAAGGATTGAATATGCCCAACGGCGTTGCTGTGAAAGATGGTAATCTGTATGTGGCTGAGGTAAATCGTGTTCTTCGATTTGATGATATTGAAAAACATTTGGCCGATCCTCCGGAGCCGGTGGTAATCTATGATGGTTATCCATCAGATCGCCACCATGGATGGAAGTTTCTACGTTTCGGCCCTGATGGTCGACTCTACATTCAGGTGGGAGCACCGTGCAATATCTGTGATGAAGAGAACGAGGTGTATGGATCTATCACGAGTCAGAAGCCGGACGGGAGTGACGTGAAGATCTACGCCCGTGGCGTCCGAAACAGTGTAGGTTTCGACTGGCACCCTGTAACGGGGGATCTGTGGTTTACGGATAACGGCAGGGATTGGCTCGGAGATGACCTGCCGCCAGATGAATTAAACAGAGCTAGCGAACCGGGTCAGCACTTTGGTTTTCCCTATTGTCACGGCGGTGAAATATTGGATCCTGAATTTGGTTCAGGTCATGATTGTGCGGACTATGAAGCACCTGCGAGGAAACTTGCTCCGCATGTGGCTGCCATCGGGATGCGCTTTTATACAGGAAAAATGTTTCCGAAGGAATACAGGAATCAGATATTCATCGCTGAGCACGGTTCATGGAACAGAAGTGTTCCTCTTGGTTACCGTATCATGTTTGTGGAGTTGGACGGAAATGATGTGACAAGCTACAAGATTTTTGCTGAAGGGTGGCTTCAGAAGGATAAGCCTTGGGGCCGCCCAGTTGATGTAGAGGCTCTACCCGATGGTAGCCTTTTGATTTCGGATGATCATGCAGGTGCTATTTATCGAGTTTCTTACTCAGATCGCTGACTGGGGTTTATTAAGAGTAACCTTAATCAAATAATAATATCAGGCGGGACGTTCCGTTTTCAGCGGATCGGAAGAAAATGTCCCAAGATATACCCGATCAGAATCCCAATTAGGAGAGCAACGGTCAGCACTCTGGAACGTAGCACTTCTCTGTTATAGCCCTTCCGGATGGCGACCATACTGACAATAGAGGCAAGGCCATTGATGAGCCAGAAGAAAGGTAGTGTAAAAATATGAACGATAAGGGGACCAACTACGGGAATCAGGGAAATAATGATGCCCAGTCCGGCGAATGCCTTCGTGAAAAGTCCAAGCGTGATAGTCACAATGGCGATCAGTTTTTTGTCAACATGAAACTGGAGCAGAGTAACAATACCAGCAAGAATACCGAGCCAGAGCAGAAGAGTCTGTCCGTATTCCCGGAGGAAGGACTTTTTATTATCTGAATTTTGGTTAGTCACTTTTCAACTCAGCTGTCAGTGTAAGTCCACGCACCGACACTTCAGCACGTAAAATTCTCCTGTCACCATTCTGCTCTATCCATAGTTGACGAACACATCCGTCCAGTACAATCCCCCATGAAAAGACGTCTGATACTTCAAGAAGTTCCATGGTCTTACCATCAGCGGATTTCAAATCGAGTCGATAGTGATCAGCGGAAATCTCCTCAGATCCCACAGACATTTCTGTAGAATCGACCCAGAGGTAGCGCCCCCGATACGGTTTCCCTTCATGCTCCACAGGCCACCAGAGAGTATCGATTTTTTTCCACGGTAACTGGCGTGCTCGCATGAGAAGAGAGAAGATATTGTGGCTCCCTTCAGGGCGGTCAAAGGATTGTTTAGATGTGGAATATTTTCCCGTCTCCGGATTCCAGCTCAGCTCGAAAGAATAGTCCGTGTTAGGTTGATTGATGGTGGAGACATATTTTGTCATCTGAAAAGTTTGTGAGTTGTACCATGTATTGTACTGATTATCAATGGCAAAGAAGTAATCAAAGATGTTTTTGGTCTTAGCACTGAAATCGAGTCTCATTTGGTTTTGCTCAACCGTTTTATTCACCATGGTCACATCGACGCACGGAATCTTCAATAAAGTGACGGTATAATGAAGTTTTTCTTCTTTTTCATCAGCCTGTAACAGAACCACCGCCAAGCCCACCAAGAGCCACCGGTAGAATATTTTCATGATTGGCGGCCTCCCCATGTTGTCGATTTACCGGTAAGTGTGGTGAGGCCCATGTAAACAATATAAGGTATCTGAAACAGGAACCACGAGACGAATACTTTTCTCAAATCGCGATTGTTGAACAGGCGTGTGGCTTTGGCCATCATGAATCCTTCAGCAACGAATTTAACGGCTAAGCCGTTTATGAGTGGAAACAGTGAATCCAGACCGAAAATGAGTCCTATTACAAACATCACCGGAAAAAGGTTTGCCAGAAATGTTGTGACGATGACAAAGAAGAAGAGCGGGTTTGCCTCTCTGAAATAGAGNGAATCGGATGCCCATCGGATGCGCTGCGAAANGAACTCGCTTCTGCTATTGCAGGGAACAGTCNTGACAAAGGANTNAGGATNGAGNGCNGCCACAATCTCCCAGGAAGTTTTTCGTCTGACAGCCTGCAACAGNAAGTTGTCGTCCCCACCGAGGGAATCGGCGAAGGAAGAAAATCCACCTACTTCATCAAATGCAGCTCTCCGGTATGCTAGATTTTGCCCTGTACAGGCAAAAGGGACACCNAACTGAGCTGTACTTCTGGCGGCAGCGGAAAGCATTAGATAATCGAGGGCCTCGATCTGCTGNTTTNGCGTTTCGTTTGAATCAACCTGAGAATGACCGATTGCGAACCCTACNTCAGGAGTGAAATAGGAAACCATAGTTTCCACCCAGCGGCTGGTAACGCGGCAATCTGCATCTGTGACGANGACAATTTCTCCTTTGGATGCTCTGATTCCCACATCCAGAGCCCGTTTTTTATTTTTTAAATGAGGCGATCCTTCCTGTGAGCTCATGGGTTTGACNTTTGGATAACGCTGGGAAAAGGCGTTGACNANATTTGATGTAATGTCGCTGGANTCATCGTNCACAACAATTATTTCATAATAGTCAANGGGATAGGTTTGGTGGGTCACATCCTGGAGNATGTTTTCGATGTGATCTTTCTCGTTCCGGGCTGGAATCACAATGGATACAAACGGCTGATTCTCAGTCCGGGATTCCCTTGTAGAAAAGAGTCCCAGAATAAAAAAGAGTAGGATGGCAGCATAAAGAGTGACCGTTAAAGAAAATAGGGCGGCGAACATTCCTACCGCTCAGATGGAAGGGATAAAAGATATAGCGATTAGAAAATAGGCGAGGATACCGAAAACATCGATAGCTGTGGTGACGAATGGTCCGGAAGCGATAGCCGGGTCCACATCCAGCTTTCTCAGAACGATGGGAACCAGTGTGCCGATGGATGTGGCAATAATCATGGAAACACAGATGGCCAATCCAACTACAAGCCCCAGTTCAGGCGGCGCGTCGATGAACTTCAGCATGGCCACCGCGCCCAAGAGAATTCCGTAGAAAATTCCCAGGATTAACCCAACCCGTATCTCTTTCCAGATAACAGAACCAATCTTCGAAAGCTGCAGTCTTCCTGTGGCAAATCCACGGACAATGATGGTGGATGATTGTGTCCCTACATTACCTCCCATGCCGATGATGACAGGAATAAAAGCTGCCAGTGCGATGACTGATTGCAGAAAAGGTTCAAACGCACCGATGACATAGGCTGCAATGGTGCCGCCGATCCAACTGGCAAAGAGCCAAGGGAGACGGAGTTTGACATTGTCAAAAGTGGACTTCATAAGTATCTCTCTATCCTTACCAATACCCGCCATCTGCAGAAAGTCTTCCGTCGCCTCTTCGCGAATCACGTCCACAACATCATCCACAGTGACAATACCAAGAAGTGTCCTATCTTTTTCAACCACTGGAATGGCCAGCAGGTTGTATTTGGAGACCAACTTTGCCACTTCCTCCTGATCCGTATCGGGAGTAACATGGACAACATCTTGCTCCATAAGACCCTTCAGTTCAGCACTGGCGGGTGCTGTTACAAGATCGCGGAGTGATACTACGCCTGTGAGGTGTGAAGCTTCATCTGTGACGTAGAGGTAAAACACCATTTCAGCCTTTTCAGAACTCTGAATAGCTGTAATAGCATCCATGGCTTTCGTCGATTCAGACAGTGAAAAGACATCCAAGGACATAATGCCACCGGCACTGTCATCGGCGTAAGCCATTAACTCTTCTATTTCCTCGGACTCTTTTCTCTGAAGAGTTTCAAGGATTGCCTGGGCTTTCTCGTCCTCTAANAGATTCAGTATGTCAGCCATATCGTCGGAACCCATATCGCTCAGCATGGACGCCACATCGGCNGGCTCCAGCGGTGACAACAGTTCAGANATGATGGACTCATCAAGCTCGCTGAGTAGCTCACCCGTCGCTTCCNCGCTNTCTCGGATTAGGGTGAAGACAAAACTTTTTTCCGGTTCATTGAAATAGCGGAACAGCAGTGCTAAATCAGCCGCATGCGTTTTTTTGATGAGTCTCCGCAAATTGGCATTGGCCTTCCGGCGGATTAGGCGACGAAAAGTGTCTAGGAGAACGGCCACTTCCGTACCGACCATAGATGACCCTATTGGATGTGCTGACATCATGTTAACTCTCTATAACCGGTGTTAAAGTTCTGTTGAGCTGCTTGAAACCGATAATTGTCATGGTAGTGCCAATTGCAAGAATTAATGGAGAAACATGGCCGTTCCAGGTGTACCACCCCTCGAAAAAATCTCCCCAGTTCGCAAAACTGAATGCAATACCGTTGTTTATTCCGTGCAAAATCATACTGGGGAAAATGGAGTTTGTAATCCATGCCAGATATCCCATGATAACACCCAGAAGATAAATCTGAACAGCCCAGTAAGGGATGAGGTGGACAAAAGCGAAAAACAGACTCCCTACAAGAACTGCCCGCGTCACATCCTTCCACTGTTTTTCAAGGACCTGCTGAAGAAATCCACGAAAAAGAACCTCCTCTGAGAAAGCTGCCAAGGGGACAGCACCAATGAAAATAAGTATTAGTGACAGCGGGTCCTCCACTCTCAGAAATTGTCCCAGCTGATCCAGCCACTGCGGAGGCGGGATAATTAGCGCAATAATTCGATCCAGTTCATCGGCCCAAGCGACGATTCCACAAGATAACAAGACTGACAACAGTAATGTTCTTCTCGAGACAGGGTTGATTCTCAATGTTTCNCCCAGATTTACTGTATTCCGAGTGAGGATTACGATGAGAGGAACAATAAGCAACAGTTCGCCTATAATAAGAGTGGATGGAAGAAATGCTTGACCGGCAGGGTCAAACAGCAAAATTAGCGCTGAGGTGAGGAAGCCGGAAAAAAGCAAAGAAAGTGTGACGAGGATAAATGCTCCTCTTGCTGTAAATATTACACTCATGGGGTTCAGGTTCCTTGCTCATCTCTGGAGTTGCTTCCATCACAGTCCGGATAAATTAAAGAATTGGGCAAGGAAAACCAAGGTGACGGAATAAATGCCTGAATCACTTTATGGAAAGGTAGAATCGAAGGTGAGATCACCAAAGAAATAGAAAATTTGGGCCTTGATCCTAAGGAATCCAGCCCTGTTTTAGCGTAATATCAGAACATTATATCAACTCAATTAGTGAGTTGATATAACAGTATTCCTGTTGCCACCGCTACATTTAGTGACTCGGCCTCTCCAGTTCCCGGTATAGAGACTAATTGATCTGCCAAACTCCGGCTCTCCTCTGAAATGCCGTCTGCTTCACTTCCCATCACCAAACACCACTCCTCAGATTCTTTCACATCAAGTTCGGAGATAGGTGTACTGTCCTGAACAGCGGCAATAATTTTCTTGCCAGATTCCTTGAGATGACTTAATGGTATATCTCTATGAACATTTAGATGAAAATGTGCCCCCATGCCGCCACGCACNACCTTCGGGTTGTAAGGATCAGCACTGGTAGGTGCAAGGGTTATATTTTTGAGACCGAACCAGTCTGCAGCTCTAAGCATAGAACCNAGATTGCCCGGGTCTCGGACACTATCAAGATAAAGCCAGTTGTCCTTTAGTGAGGCAGNCTGTGAATAATGGTGCACCGGGATGGTGGCNAGAGCCACCACTCTTTGGTTCTGTACCGTATCTGANAGAATTTCCATCTCTTTTTCATCAATTTCCATAATGGGAANATCTCTCATTTTCAGCTCAGTCATGAGGGCCGTTGACCGCTCGGACGACAACGCATNAGAACAGTGAAAAACAGATTCNACCCTTNCAGCTTTNACCGCTTCNTCTACCAACCTGACACCTTCGACCATAAAGCGATTCANCTTCAGACGNTATTTCTTTTGACNGAGACTCCTTAACNGTTTCAGTTCATTTCTGGAAAGCACNGGCCGAATCTACAGTCAGNCGCCAACAATTTCATTGAAAAGCCAGATGGNCGACATCTAAATTCTCNTCTTTCCAGACAAGGTGNAATATTTATGNAAATAGTTGATCTCCGCAGCGACACAGTAACACTTCCCACCGAGTCAATGCGACAAGCTATGGCTGTGGCTGANTTGGGAGACGATGTGTTTGAAGAAGATCCGACCGTAAATNNACTTGAGAAAAAAGCAGCGGNTATTTTNGGTAAGGAGAAAGCNCTCCTTGTTCCCAGTGGAACCATGGCAAATCTGGTCTCGGTACTGACTCATTGCGATAGAGGAACGGAAGTGATTCTTGGTGACAAGGCCCACACCTACATGTATGAATCTGGAGGTATTGCCGCTTTTGGCGGTGTTCAGCCGCGGACCCTTAATAATCACGATGACGGGACTATTGATCTAGACGAAATAAAAGGAGCTATTAGACCGGACAATGTCCACTTCCCGAAGACGCAACTCATCGGTCTTGAGAACAGCCACAATGTCTGTTATGGTGCTCCTATCAGCAAAGATTACATCGATGCCGTTGCCAAGATTGCCAAAGAACACGGACTTCCCATCCATATAGATGGCGCCCGAATTTTCAACGCATCTGTGGCCTTGGGTACTACTGTTAAATCACTGACGGAAAATGTCGATTCAGTTTCATTTTGTATGTCAAAGGGCCTGTCTTGTCCCGTCGGTTCGGTGATTTGCAGTTCAGCTCAGTTTATTGCCAAAGCAAGGCGACTTCGGAAAGGTCTTGGCGGTGGTATGCGGCAGGCGGGAATCTTCGCCGTATCAGGACTTGTGGCGTTGGATGAGATGGTGGATAGGTTGAAGGATGATCACGCTAACGCCCGTCGTCTTGCCGAAGGGATATCTGAAATTGACGGCCTCTCCGTTGATCTTAATCATGTTAAAACCAATATTGTTTATGCCGAGCTCACGGATGACAACAAGAATCCGGATGAAGTGGTAACAGCAATGGGTGACAGAGGTGTGCAGTTTTTCGCCGTGGGGCCGGCCCGTATCAGGATGGTGGCCAATAGAGGCGTGGATGGTGACGGTATTGAAAAGGCGATAAAAGAATTTTCTTCTTACTTTGCGTCAGTCTGACAGGCTGGCGTTCCGATAATCCTCCTTATCGAAGTATATTCTCACCGTTCTAACATGAGATTCGGATGTCTATAGGGGTAACAGCAAAGAGTGAAGATTATGGCCGGTGGTATACGGATGTAATCACCAAGGCGCAGCTGGAGGACTACGGTCCGGTAAAAGGGACTATGGTCATCCGGCCTTACGGTTTTTCTCTCTGGGAATCGGTGAAGAGTGCCTTTGACAATCGATTTAAAGCCACAGGTCATGTGAATGCTTACTTCCCATTATTCATACCTAAATCATTTCTAAGTAAAGAAGCGGAACATGTGGCTGGTTTTGCAAAAGAATGTGCTGTGGTTACTCATCACCGCCTCATGACTAATCCTGATGGGGAAGGCCTTGTAGTGGATCCAGAGTCGGCTTTGGAGGAAGAAGTTGTTGTTCGGCCTACTTCCGAAACGGTCATCTGGGCAATGTACAAGAAATGGATTCAGTCTTACCGTGATCTTCCACTTCTGATTAACCAGTGGGTCAATGTGGTTCGGTGGGAGATGAGGACACGACTCTTTCTTAGGACAACTGAATTTCTCTGGCAGGAAGGACACACTGCTCACGCTACAGCTGAAGAAGCTGAAGAAGAGGCGAAGAAGATTCTGGAGATTTACCGTGAAGTGGCGGAAAACGTCATGGCTATACCTGTCTTTACTGGGCTGAAAACAGATGCAGAAAAATTTGCCGGTGCCGAACACACTTATTGCATCGAAGCGATGATGAGCGATTGTCGGGCACTCCAAGCCGGGACTTCACATAACCTCGGGCAAAATTTTGCCAAAGCTTTCGATGTCACATTTCAGACAGAAGACAACCGCGAGGAACATGTTTATGCCACGAGTTGGGGCGTTTCCACACGTCTCATTGGAGCCATTGTCATGGTCCATGGTGATGATAAGGGGTTACGTCTGCCGCCTCGCATTGCACCGCACCAGGTGGTGGTAGTTCCCATCGGCAAGAGTGAGGAAGATGTGAACTCCGTCTTGGAATATCTCACCGGGACGCTTGAAGCAGTTCAGGCGGAAGGAATCAGGTGTTACGTTGATGACCGTGATGGTGTTACACCCGGTTTCAAGTTCAATGAGTGGGAGATGAAAGGAGTGCCGGTTCGGCTTGAAGTGGGCAGCCGAGACATGGAACAAAATGTGGTGACACTGGTGAGACGTGACAGCGGGGAAAAGGTTTCAGTTCCTAAAGATAAGTTAGGAGAAGAAATTGCACGATTGCTGGATGAAATTCAAAAATCGCTCTACAATCAGGCAAAAACATTCCGTGATGAGCACACCCTTACAGTAGAGTCATTTGATGAATTCAAATCCATCATTGAAGAGAAATCGGGATTTGTGAAGTGTGGCTGGGATGGGGATCCCAAAACAGAAGCGGCCATTCAGGAAGAGACCAAGGCTACTATTCGGTGCATTCCATTCGAGCAACAAGTTGATGACCTTAGCTGTGTTTACAGCGGGAAACCGGCAAAATATCAGGTTGTGTTCGGTAAGGCATACTGATTCAAGGAAATGGCGCTCGAATCTACGCTCGCAATCGTCCTGAAGAGTTTTCCTTATGGAGATACCAGCAAAATCGCCCGGTGCTATACCCGCGATTTCGGGAAACTCTCCATCATTGCTAAGGGGATCAAGACTTCAAAGACTCTTCAGAGTGGTTACCTGGAGCCCATGAACTGTCTCTCTCTCAATTTTTACTACAATCCAAAACGGCAGCTTCAGATTTTTTCCAAGGCAGAGTTTAGCCAACCTTTACTCTCTTTAAAGTATGATGTAAAAAAACTCAGTTACGGCTTTGCCGTTGTGGAGTTGGTGGACCGGACAGTTACCGGTGAAGAACCTCACGCTGAACTGTTCCATTTTACAGAAGATGTCCTTGAAGCCATGGACAAAAGTGAAGGGCATCTCAACAGACTTTTCTGGTTTTTCGAAATGAAGCTTCTTTCATTGCTTGGTTTTCGGCCGCACCTTTCCAACTGTCCCCATTGCCAGGGTTCAATGGAGAGCGCATTCTTCTCTTTGGGATACGGTGAACTGTTGTGTGGGAACTGTAGCGTCGGAACCGGAATGCAACTGTCTCAACAGTCAGTAGCGGTTCTGAAAGCGTTGAAGAATGGGAGTCTTGATAATGTGGGTGATATTAGTTTTGGAGCAGCAGAGAGACGGGAGGTGGGTGGCTTTCTGCAACAATATTTCAGTTTCCACGTAGAAGGGCTAAGCGAGGTCCGCTCTCTACGGGTTATGGAGAGTATTCTGGCATGAACGATCTGTTGACATCGAGAATTTCATCTGAGCCTTTCAGGTATGATGGAGACAGTGACTCGGCGTGTTATATCATTCACGGTTATACAGGAAGCACGTTCGAAATGCATGATATTGGCAAGTTCCTTGCGTCCAACGGTTTCACCACAGTGGGTGAACTACTCCCGGGACATGGAACATCTGTAGAGGACTGTAATTCAAAATCCTATCACGACTGGATAGATGCTGTTGAAAAAGGTTATGATCAACTTACCNGNGAATTTCAGAAAGTGTTCATNATTGGTTTCAGTATGGGGTGTACGCTGGCCTTTCATCTTGCCTTAACTAGGAATGTTCCCGGTTTGATCATCATGGCGCCNGCCATGTTCAAATTCAAAACGAGAAAGGTGTATTTTTCACCTATTATGTGCCATTTTAAGGAGTACNAAGTCAAACGTTTTAAAACNACCAATGATGTNNAGTTACCAACGTTTGGTTATNCTGTTTATCCTCTNAAAGCGGGACGAGAANTTCTGAAATTGACCTTCAGAATACGNCATCAACTNCATAAAGTGATGACCCCGGCTATAGTCATGCATTCCACTGAGGACATTTCTNCNCCNTACGAGAANGGTCCCCGAGTCTACGACGCTATNGGTTCTGAAGATAAACAGTTCATCACATTCAAACGTTCCTCACANATGCTNATGTACGACTGTGANAAGGAANCTGTGTGGGATGCNACNTTGCAATTTGTACANGATCATTCAAAAGTTTNAACAGATGCGGTACCAGTACCAGAGTAGTTTTTCCCGGGGCAATTATTTNGGTCCAAGGCTCTTNACAGATGCCATCAAGTTNCTGGTATCCATCAATTTNGTNATTTTTNTGCTTCAAACCATTTCGGGTCAAGAGCGAATCCTTTTTCAACTTTTCGGCATAGTTCCCAAGAATACCTGGTCTCAGCTAATGATCTGGCAACCGTTCACTTACCTTTTTTTCCACGGAGGAATCTGGCATGTTCTCATCAACATGTTTGTNCTTTGGATGTTTGGTTCAGAACTGGAGACACTGTGGGGGCGTAAANAATTTCTAAAATACTANTTCATTACTGGTGTGGGCTCGGGGCTNGTGACAGTATTATTCAGTCTCAATTCGCCTGTCCCGGTTGTGGGTGCAAGCGGTGCTGTCTACGGGATATTGCTTGCTTACGGTCTTATCTTTCCCAACAGATATGTTTATCTCTACTTTTTTATTCCCGTAAGGGTAAAGTATTTTGTCATATTTATCGGTGGNCTTGCTTTCTTTTCATCACTGGGTACGAGTGCATCCAATGTGAGTCATTTAACGCACTTGTCCGGCATGATCATTGGTTTNTCCTATTTAAGGTCGAACGTGCAGTTGGATATGTTGAAGAATATACTGATGCAGAAGAAGAACGGTATCCGGAAGCGCTACATTAGGAAGAAGCGACGACAGGATGAAGATTTGCGTCTGGAAGTGGATAAACTACTGGACAAGATCAATGAAATCGGGTACGATGGTCTCTTGGAAAAAGAGAAAAAGTTTCTCTACGAAGCGAGCCAGAAGCTTGCCAAGGGTGAAGATCGAAACTGATTGTCAATCGTTCTTCTCAATCCAGTCATAAAGTAATCCCCACCTTAATCCTCGATCACTAACATAGATCGATTCCAAGTTTAATTCCTCCATGAAGGTCTCCAATATAGTGGCGCCCATGGGGATTATGTCAGCACGCTTCGGTGGGAGCCCTTTTAATTTTATCCGTTCTTTCGTGGGCATGCTTCTGAAAAGGTTACCAAGACGCACAACATCGTCTTTATTCAATTGACTTCGATGGACAGTGGATGGGTCATATTCATCCATCTCCACGTCCACAGCCTTTAATGTTGTTACAGTTCCTGCCACACCGACAGCCATGCTTGAGGAAGGACGACTGACGGAAAAATGATCCATCAGTTCAGCGATAGATGACGAAGCTGCATGGAGCTCTTCAGTGGTGGGTGGATCATGCTGAATAAACCGTTCCGTGAAAGAAACTGTACCCACTTCTAGGCTGGTTTTCGATAATATTCTGTCCCCATCGCCAACCACCAGTTCACTACTTCCGCCGCCAATATCGATCATGATGAACTGTTGGGCTAGGTCAGAAAACTCACGCTGAATTGCTTTGAAAGTGAGGCTCGCCTCCTCATCTCCTGAAATGATCTTGAAACGAAACCCTAACTGATCTTCAATTTCTTGTACAAACTTAGCTCCGTCGCCAGCGTTTCTGAGGGCGGCAGTCCCCGCCGCTAAAACATTTTTTACCTCAAACTGATCTATTTTTTCTGAGAAATTTCGGAGCTCTTTCAAACAACGCCTTTTGGCCTTTGGATGGAGAGAACCCCGTTTTGCAAGACCCTGGCCCAGCCGAACCACTTGGACATCCTCAAAAAGCGGCGTTAACGTAGTTCCATCCCACTCTGCCACAACCAATATAAGTGAATTGGTGCCGAGATCAAGAGAGGCGATTTTCATGAGAGGAATGGCCCATTATGATTTTAAAGTAAGCCTGTATCCTGTCACAACAGCGTCAACCATTAAGTACCTGATGAAAGGATTGCAAATGGGGGATGGGAAAAGGGCTTTTAATAGCTGTCCCATTCCCCGGGTTAAAGGGTTAAATAGCAAGGTTCCAGCGCAACGTTTTAAACTATTTGATCCGTTTACAAAATCGATGCCCATATTCCTTCCTAGTTCAGGAAATTCATCCAATATAATGGGGAGATTGGAAGCGCCGTAGTTACCAAAGTCAGATAAGGCTAGAGGAAAAGTTTTAAGTTTGTGCTGTTTCACAATAATATCGGGTTCGTAGAAAAGATTTTCAGGAAAGTTCTTCCAAAGGCGGTAGGCGTAGTGAAGATCGATGCCGTAGCCCGTCAGTTCTTTCTTGAATTCTCCTGTTTCCTCCAGTGCTGATCGCTGTATGGATGTTGCGGTGAGGATGAAATATCGGTAAGGAAGAGGCGTTTCTCCGCCAACGGTTTTCGCACCCCGGCGGCCGTGAAAGAGATAGCGATGATACTTTTGCCGCAAAGGGGAAATAGCAGGCTGAAGATTAGATAAAAGACCTGTCACCTGCGGGTCGGAGTGTCGTTCAACATGGCGTGAAACAAAATCATTCCCTACCTCAATATCGCAATCGATAAATATGACCAGGTCACCGGTGGCGGCGTGAAGACCAGAATTTCGTGTGGCGCAACGACCCAGGTTTGTTTCATGGTGAATNATNTCGCATCTGTCCGTCCATTTGGGAGAAGCGAGTAGAACGGCTGTCCCATCTGTTGAAGCATCGTTTACAACAATGATCTGAAGTTTCTCTGAACTGTAGTCCTGACTAAGGAGGGGAGGGAGGGTTGTGCCCAGGATATCGGCAGCATTGTAAGCAGAGATAATGACGGAAACCTTCATTAACTGAAGAGATGGTACACTACTGACTTAGAACGGACTGATACACATTAACCGACATTTCAGCCACACGCTTCCAAAGAAAGTTGCTTTGGACATGTTTTTTCAATTTGTTATCTGGCGGTGCATTTAGGGCCTTTTCCAGTCCCGCTCTGATATCATTGACAGAGTAAGGATCTACATAGATAGCCATCTCCTGAAAATAATCNTGAGTGCCGCCATGAGGGGTGATTATAATGTTNGCNCCTGCCAGTGCTGCCTCTAGAGCGGCGATGCCTGGTGTTTCATACCGGGCTGGGAGAGCGAACACCTTTGCCGCAGCATAGGCCGATGCCAAAAGGTCAGAATCGTGATCGAGCCCTTTGATGATAATCAAATTNTTGTTTTTTCCTGCTTCCGCAAGGCAAGCTTGTCCTTCTTCAGTATCAGTCACTTTTCCGATGATGACAGCCGGGTGATCAATTGTTTCTAGAGCGCGAATAAGGGAAAGGGTATTCTTTCGCTCTACACCAATGTGACCCACATTCAGAATAAAATCCTGAACTCCGTACTTCTTTACAAACGGCTCAGGATCACCATAAAGAAACCGCTCTTCCACCCCGTTGGGGATNACCTCTATCTTCTCGACTGAGATACCCAGCCCATCAATGATTAGAGATCGCTCAGATTCAGTGTTGGGAAGGACTGCCGCCGACCAGCGACAGATGTCTCGTGTGAACCCGTAGTCGGACCAGAGGCCGGGTGCCAGTTTTCTCACAAGAGTGTCTGCCCTAAGGACCCATCGGATCACCCCGGGGGATCGCCGTGTAAAAAAAATAGGACTGGTAACAAAAGGCATCTCTTCAGAATGGAGAAACCGGGCCAGATCATAAACAGCGAAGTTGGAGGCGAAAAGATGGAAAAGATCTGACGACTCCAGATCCGGTTTTCCGTCCCATGTTTCATGAAGTTTTACCTGATGACCCAGCTCCTCAAGCTGTTGCTTTGTCTGCAGAATCTGAGTGCGGGGCCCACCGTGTTTCATGTTAACGGTATGGTAGCTGGCGAGGGTGATTTTCACAATTTGTACTTCCAGTAAGTATGGAGAATATCGTTGAAAATCATCTTACGATTCAATCGATGTAGAATAGATATGTGTGGATGTCTGTTTGTTTTTGCCTTTGTCGTGCGCCAGGCTGTTTTGCTCAATTCGAGATTGCTGTTCTTTGCGGCAATTGTGTGACGTCCATCTGATTGAAAAACCTCGATCTTCACAGAATCACCCAAGTTACTGCTAGAGAGTTGGAGACGCCCGTTTTCCAGTCGTGCTGACCAATGAGTTTCTGTGCGGATTTTCCACCAATCTGCATATTGACCCATGGTCATGGTGGGTATTTTTCTATCCTTAACTGTCTGGAAAAGCCAATCCAGAGTTTCGTGATCAGGATTGGCGGGGTGATCATAAATGAATAGCGGCAATCGGTCTGCGAGGTGATCTTCCATAATTGTCTCAAAGTAATCTTTCATTTCTTCTGTTGAATGGTGGGCATTACGCAACGTGCCGGTGGAGATGGGATGGATTGGAATTTGCATAACAAATGATGACCGTTCACCTAGGAAAGGATAGAAAGGGAGATTGTCATAGTCCAAGGCAAATTCTGAAGAATATTCGAAACCGCGGTGCTCTAGAGCTTTTGCCAGAGTTGTGTTCCATTCGCCAAACGGCGCGGCGTAGCCCCTGGGAGTGATGCCATTTTTTCGAAGAATGGATGTTCCTATTCGCATATCCAGCTCATTTTTGGTATAGTTATTGAAGATCCTGTGTTTGAAGCAATGCAGGCCAATTTCGTGACCTTCCATCTTGCCGTACCGATCAACCCATTCTTGGCAACTACCTGTCTCAACGAACCAGGTGGCGGGGACGTCATGTTTTTTGCATAGCTCATAAAGTGTTTCAACTGCTTTCTGTGAGGCGAAGTCGGTATCAACACGAAAACTGAATAGCAAATCTTCTCCATCTGGAAAAGGAGAGAGGGATACGAAAGGGAGATCCCGTCGCCAGAACAATTCTTGTAACGATCGGTTAACAATATCTCGGATGGTCCGCTTGGACACTTTGGCCACCCGTTCAGAGGGGAGCAACGGCCCATGGGAGGGAAAACTTCTTCGGGTGCANCCCCATGATAATATNGAATCTATCATTCCGCCGGGGAGTATGATAACGTAGCCTTTGCCAACANCGGTCNNCTCAACCAAATATCTCCCGTGCCTCTCCTTGAGCTGNGTAGCNTNGGAAGGGAGGTTCAGTTTTCGNCCAACAGATCCAGATGCCACAGAGCTGAAAAGTGAATCATTGGTAGTATCGATATAATCCACAAATGCAGGTTCGCTATTGGTNCCAAGNATCTGTTTAGCAGCCTCAGTTTCCAACAATAGTGAACCACCATCAGTCAGATAANGCTTAAGCTTTTCCTTCNCCGNAACGCTGACGGTGGAAGAGACAATGATACATCCATAGTTTTCANTCGACCAGTCGATTGTGCTGTTGAGTTCTTCACAAGGGGGTGNGATNTGCTCNAGTAGAATTTTCCAGGCTGGTGTGAGGTGTGTAATTCCGACAGAGAGTCTCATGAGATTGATTTAATGTAGTATGATTTTTCTTCTGATGTAATTCCGACCGATTTATAAAGAACAACCGGTGTTATNACCAAAGAAGCAAGAAATGTAAGCANAGGTGATAAGGGNTAAGTGAGCGAAAAGANNCCCATGAGAACGCCGCNGGCAACAATNGGCAANAGAAGAGACCTGGCAACAGAAAAAGAAATAAANGTTTGCACTTCCCGCATCATCACAAGGAGGGANATGACNTGAAAGAGAACCAAACCCATGGCAGCAAAGTGTGATGATGGCACTGGNCCTGGAAGTAGCATNATACCAAAGAANCCCGCTCCGCCCAGAAGAATAGAGTTAAGATAAATCTTCTCTTTTTTGGCACCAATCAGTGTGAAAGTAAATACACTNTTGATGACGGAGCAGACAAAATAGAGGGCCAATATCTGGAAAATGAGNGCNGACTGGTTGAATTCACTGCCGAAAACGGCGGGTAAGATTTGTTGACTCCCTATTATTGCTATGATGGCTATATAGAGAGTAACTGGCGTCACCAGTTTCAGGGTTCGGTTGAAACGTGTGAAGAGGTCTTCTCCACCGATCTTCAGATATTTTGTAATTGAAGGGAAAAAGATTGTGTAGAACACCCGATCCACCACCAGAAGTAATACAATGACTCGGTAAGCAACACTGAAAAGACCACCTTCATGAGGATCGGTTATGCCCAGATAGACGACCGGGAAATGAATGATAACCTGTGCCACTAGTCCAGCCACAGCGAGAGGGAAAGCTGTTTTGATGAGGTTTAATGCCGGAGGGACATCTGTCGATTCAGTTTCATTTACGCCACCGTACTGTTTCCAGAGATAGATGCTTTGAGCCACAACACTGGCTACCCATCCCACCGGGATCCAAATAATGGNTGATTCACTCCTCACAAACATAAGNACCCAAANGAGATAANTNACCGCCGCCACGATTCTACCTGTAGCAAGGATGGTCATTTTTCTCAATCCNTGAAAGANCCANTCCAGAACAAGGGNTGATGGGAAAAGTGCTANAAGATAGATAAGNGTGATNTTGCGTAGCCGCNGNGTATCCAGCNTAAANAAAAGAATAGGAGCAAATAAAATGAGTACCCCCAGAGAAAGAACCAGACGTGTNGTAANAAACCTGTGTACAAGATTCATNGNTGCAGCGTTTGAAGTTGCTACNGTTCTTGTGCCCAGTGTTGGCAAGCCTGCCTCNGCTAGGATGGTACCCCATGTCAATATTCCCATCCCGGCTGCNANGAGTCCCATTNCCTCTGGGCCCACGGTTCTNGCTAGATAGGCTACGGCGAAAAAACCGAGGAATCGACTTGCGGCATCCGCGCCTGNGAGAGAAAGAATATTCGATCCCATTCGGTTCAAGAAAACACCATCGCTTTAAAAGATTTCTTTCTNTGNTCCACANTGAATTTTTNGGCNGCACGNTTTCGACATTTTTCACCACTGGNACTATTTGCTTCCTTCAAAGCTTTGTGAATGGCCTCCGAAGCGGCACCGACATTTTCCGGAGGNACAGTGTGGCCNGTNTCACCTATAGTCTCCGACAAACCACCCACATCGGTGACTACNGGGATGCANCCACACAGCATGGCTTCAGCCGTAGCAATGCCAAAGGATTCTACCCTGCTCAACTGGCAGTATANAGCACTCCGCTGGTAATAACTGAGTAGCTTCTGTTGCGACATAGAAGGAGAGANAACAACATTTTTTGGAACGAAGAAGCTGTTTTTGGAGAGAAAATTCTCCTCAANTCCNATGANNTGAAAAGAGGTTTCGCTCATCTTTTCTGCTACCTGAAGCAGCAGATCAACTCCCTTGATTTGGATACGGTCCTTTGTGGTGCATTTGGCCACAGTCAAGACTATATTTTCTTTTTGNCCCCCAGGTTGCCAAAAGTTACTATCNAGANNGGGCGGTACAGTTGACAAATTGTCACCTTCATACTCTCCCACCTCCAAGGCNGCCCGTCTCAAATNTTCCGAAGTGGGAAGAACATGTGTAGCNCTTCTCAAGGCATACCGGATGAAAGGCCGCTTCCAGGGTGACAGAAGAAGACCATATCCGAGATGTGAATCTGTAATNAGGTCGGCACCGCCCACAATAATGATGGATGTNTTACGCAANAACCGTGCNGTGAAAACCAGAATNGCGCTGTAAACAGATGCAAACCACGCAATTCCTACATCGCTNAACAGCATGGACCACTTAATGCGTACTGCGGTGAAGAGACCGTGGGCACAGATCCATTTCACGTCGCTGAATTCTTCCAACAACCTGACGTCATCTTCAATAAATGACTGTTTNTGTGTGGAAAAGAGGAGAACCTTAGGATTGNGGNTGGTCATTCAGTTTGTATCTTNTGAAGGTGGCTGGAAAACTGAGATGATTTTACTCACTTCACCGGGAGTTATCACTTTCAGCATAAAAAGGGCACNTGTGAAAGCTGAGNCACCTGCAATCCGCCCGAGGAGCGTGTAATCNAAAAAGTGAGCTGTTCCCAGGGCAANGACCACNGCGGTAACCGTTCTTAACAGTTTGAACCAGTCGTAAAGGACGGGGAACAGTTTTTTTGANGTNAAATAGGTTGTGACAGCCATGGTGCCGTGACCCGCNAGTGTGGCGTAGGCGGCACCTNCTATACCNTAGATTGGGATNAGGGCGAAGTTTACTCCTATATTTACGGCCGCACTGAGACCGGTAATNACGGCAATGTATTTTGTCTTTTCCTCAAAATAGATNCCGGGAAGAAAGTTTAGATAAGCCCCCTGAAAAACATAGGCCATGAGAATAATAGGGACAATAGACTGCGCCTCCACAAAAGCGGGACCGATGAGTGATANTCCAGCCACATTCAGCCGGACAATCTCAGATATNAAGAGTGTGATCACTGTCCAGACAAATAGNGCNATCACCATAAAGTAGCTAAAGACACGGGCGAAAAGNNTTTTGGATTCGGNATTATTACCGGCTTTCAGAAAGAAAGGCTGCCAGGCATACTGAAATGCNGTTGTGATGAGAAGCATAAAGATCCCCAGCTTGTAGCCGGCGGTGTAGATACCTACTGTAGCGGCATCAGTGAGGCTGGCAAGAATATATCGGTCTATGGACTCCATAGCGATGGAAGCGAGGCCCGCAGGCAAAAAAGGGAGACCAAATTTTAAGAGGGAGCTGACACTACTGCTATTAAAAGCAAATTGCAAAGATCCGGCCGTTGCAGACAAAACAGAAAAGGTAGTCACTGCCGAAGCCGCGGCAACGCTCAGGAAAATACCGTCAAGTCCCATCCCTTTCATCACTACGAGATATATATTCATCCCAAGGGTGGTGATCACATTTATCAGCTTGATTAAGACGAAAAGGGTGGCCCTACCCTCCAATCTCAGATGGGCAAAGGGGACATGGCTGATGGCATCCAGAAGGAGGATTCCGGCCGCCAGCTTAAAAAGATGAGTATATTGATCGCCCCCCAACAGGAGAGATGAAAGGCCGGACGAGCCTGACAAAATCAGAAATGACAGCACGCAACTTGTCCCCAGACTGAGCCAGAGCGCTGTTGAAAAGAGTGATTGCTGGGCGTCTGGGCCGTCGGCCTCATTATAGTAACGCATAAACGCGGTGTCTAACCCGTAATGATAGACAATATTCATAAAGCCGAGAAAAACGTAGAGAAGAGTGGCGAGACCGTACTCCCCGGGAGTAAGCACATTAGTAAAGAGAGGTAACAGGAGAAAAGTGACAAGTCTGGTCAGCACATTGCCGGTGCCGTAGACCAAAGTTTGCCGAGTGAGTTGTCTGAGGGGCGGTGTCACGTGAGTATTAAAAAGCGAGATCCTCTATTTTCAGTGGGTTGGTCTGATACGTTTTCCTGTTGCAGGTAGTTCCAGATGGCGAATATACAGGGAGATCGTTATTCGGACAACCAACTCCCTTCCTCAGCATCATCGATTTTTCCAGATGTCTGTGGATCGAGAAAGTGCTATTTTTAGGGCAGGTTTTGGCAAACTGGAAGGTTGTATAAGGAAATGAGTAGCATTTCGCAAGTCAAGGCAAGACAGATTCTCGATTCCCGTGGTAATCCCACCGTTGAAGTTGACGTTTTACTTTCGAGCGGCAGTTTCGGTCGTGCGGCTGTACCATCGGGTGCCTCCACCGGGAGTCACGAAGCAGTGGAACTTCGAGATGGGGATAAAGCCTTTTATCTCGGGAAGGGTGTACAGAAGGCTGTCCACAATGTGACAGGAGTTCTAGGTCCGGCAGTGACTGGCCAAGATGCTCTCAATCAGCGAGGTGTGGATGAACTTCTCATCTCATGCGACGGGACAGAGAACAAAGGAGAGGTGGGTGCGAATGCCGTTTTGGGTGTTTCCATGGCGGTGGCCCACGCCGCGGCAGCTTACAAGGGGTTGCCACTCTTTAATTATCTTTCCAACGGAAGATCAACCCTTCTTCCCATTCCAATGATGAATATCCTGAATGGTGGTAGCCATGCCGATAACAATGTAGACATTCAGGAATTCATGGTTTTTCCGATCGGTGCCTCCAGCTTTTCAGAGGCACTCCAGATGGGAACCGAGACTTTTCATCATCTCAAATCGGTTCTTGGGGAAAGGGATCTTAATACCTCCGTGGGGGACGAAGGGGGATTTGCTCCGAACCTCCGTTCAAATGAAGAGGCCATCGAAGTTATTTTGGAGGCCATCTCCAAAACGGGCTACGAAGTAGGAAAGGAAATCTATCTTGCGCTCGATGTAGCCGCTTCGGAGCTGTATGAGGCCAACCGCAATATTTACCGTCTCGATTCAGAAGAGAGAGAGCTGACAAGTGGCGAAATGATAGAATTCTATAGCACACTGATTCAGAAGTACCCTATTGTTTCCCTTGAGGATGGGCTGTCAGAAGATGACTGGGAAGGGTGGACGGAGCTCCACAAAGCACTTGGGAAAAAAGTCCAAATCATTGGAGATGATCTTACCGTCACAAACATGACACGCCTGAAAAAAGCCATCGATTTACCCGCCATGAATGCTATTCTCATAAAACTGAATCAGGTGGGCAGTGTAACAGAAACTGTGGAGACTATGAAACTGGCGCAAGAGAACGGCATGGCGGCCGTGGTATCTCACCGGTCTGGTGAGACTGAGGATACCACCATTGCTGATTTCGCTGTAGCCATGGGGATGGGCCAGATAAAGACGGGTTCAGCTTCCCGGACTGACCGTATCTGTAAGTATAATCAGCTGCTTCGGATAGAGGAGATACTTGGCAATTCAGCCACCTTTCCTGGCATGGAAGTACTGGGACATTCTTCCGAAGTAGGGTAGAAAGATGGCACGAAAAAGGCGGGGACTCTTTTCTAAGCGCCGTCGCCGACCCGTCCGGTGGATTGGTGTCCCATCACCAAGCAAGAATCTTCTTCCTAAAATTCTCATTCTGGGAGCTCTAATTCTGGTGATCATCTTTTTCTTTGGTGATCACGGAGTGTACCGGCTTTATACAATCAAAAGAGAGAAAACTCACCTAATGGAGGATATCGACAGTCTGCGTGCCGAACAGGAGGAATTGATTGGCGAGAAGGATAAACTCGAAAATGATCTGGATTATATTGAGCGGCTTGCACGGGAGCGCCACAGGATGGCAAAGCCGGGAGAGAAAGTCTTCAAGGTGGTGGAGAAGGAGAAGCGATAATGACTTTTTCCATCGTCACAAAGGCATCTAGATAGATTCCCCCCAAATGCTGTACCAAGATTAATGAAACTCTTGCCTCTTCTAAATCAGTCGGACATCAAACTCTTTTTGCTGTCCAACACAAATGTAACGGGACCATCGTTGACAAGCTGTACGTCCATCATGGCACCGAAAATCCCTGTTGCAACAGAAATACCTCTTTCTTTGAGATCCTGAATAAAACTGTTATAAAATTTTTCTCCCAGCTCCGGCTGAGCCGCTTTAATGAAGCTTGGCCTTCGTCCTTTTTTGGTGTCGGCACACAGTGTGAACTGGCTCACCACTAAAACGGCGCCCTCAACATCCAGAAGCGATCTATTCATTTTTCCAGCATCATCCTCGAAAATGCGAAGATAAACGATCTTGTTCGTTAGAAATTTCATATCTTCTTGGGCATCGTTCTGAAAAACACCGAGAAAAATGAGAAGCCCCGGACCGATCTCTCCAGCGATTTTATTGTCGACGGTGACTTTTGCTTCCGATACACGTTGGAGCAAAGCAATCATCACTCCACCCAAACGTTCTCATCGCCATAAAGCCCCTTAAGCTTTCCGATAAATGCTTCATCCGGTGTGACCTTAACAGTTTTGGCGTAAAACTTTTTTCCGTTTCCTTCGTCCTCGTAGAGGTGAAAAAAAATGGGAGAATTACCGGCGTGCCCCTTGGTTAACCGGTAGAGGGCATTCACATCCTCTTCTTTCATTTTATCAACCTCTACTACAATATTGACTGTGGACGGATTTCTTCCCTGAACTTCATCAAGTGATTCAATGGATTCAGCAATCATTTTTGGTGTATCATCAGACATGCGTGAGGTTGGGCGGCCTTTGACGAAGATGAGACCGTCGTCACTTATGAACTGCTTATAATTTGTAAATGTTTTATGAAAAACAAGTACATCAACAGAACCCCCTAGGCATTCTAGATTAAAGAAAGCCATCTGCTGATTTTTTTTGTCAAAGTGATGACGAATGTCCCGTATGATTCCACCAACCCGGATCTGCTCAATCTCAGTATCGTCAGAAGCATCTGAAAAGTCGTAATTCGAATAATTTTCCAGGATATCGGAATATTCAAGCAATGGATGGCCTGTGAGATAAAAGCCCATCAACTCTTTCTCACGCTTTAGCTTTTCAGTCTCACTCCAATCAGATACGTCTGGGAGAGTGGGTTTTGCAATTATCTGAGATTCTGATGTCTCACCCCCAAAAATTGAAAATTGATTATCATCAGCGTTAGCCTGCATCTGCTGGGCGAACTTAAGCGCTGATTCGACTACAACATATTGTTGTGCTCGATTCCCCTCCAGTGAATCCATAGCGCCGGAAGCCACTAGACTTTCAAGCACTTTTTTGTTAACAAGCCTTAAGTCGAGATGTTCACAAAAGTCGTACAGAGTTGTGAACTGTTCTTGTTCATTTTTTTCGGAGAGAATATTCTTGAGAGCTTTTGCGCCGACATTTTTTATAGCATTCAATCCGAAAGAGATAGTTTTTTCATCCAGAGCCTTGAAGTTGATGTCTGATTCGTTTACATCAGGTGGATGGATGGTGATTTTTAGCTTCTGACATTCATTTAAGAGAGTCACTACACGAGTTGTGTTAGTCATTTCACTGGTTAGGTTTGCCGCCATAAATTCGGCAGAGTGATGCGCTTTAAGATAGGCCGTCTGGTAGGCGATATAGGCGTAGGCGGTACTGTGACTTTTATTGAAACCGTATTGAGCAAACTTCTCAATTAGATTATAGATTTCCTTTGCCTTTTTTTTATCCGTACCTTGACCAGTCGCCCCTTTAATGAAGTCCTCTTTTTGGCTTTCCATGAGTTTCTTTTGTTTCTTTCCCATGGCCCGGCGCATTAAATCCGCTTGTGCCAGTGAAAAACCTGCGATGCTATTAGCAATCTGCATCACCTGTTCCTGATAAACGATAATTCCGTAAGTTTCTTTAAGAATCGATTCCAGATCGGGATGAATGTATTTGATCTTCTTTTTTCCGTGTTTTCGTTTGATGAATTCGCCAATGTTTTCCATGGGGCCGGGGCGGTATAGAGCGTTCATGGCAATGAGATCCTGAATTGATGTTGGCTTCAATTTTTTCAGGTATTCCCTCATGCCCGCGGATTCAAATTGAAACACGCCGACGGTCTTGCCCTTGGAAAACAGTTTATACACAGCTTCATCATCGAGGGGCAACTTTTCAATATTAAGTTTGATTCCTTTTTCTTTAAGAAGAGCTATTGTCTGATCGATGACTGTGAGGTTCCGCAAGCCGAGGAAGTCCATTTTTAAAAGCCCTAAATCTTCTAGGTCTTTCATGTCATACTGGGAGGTAATATCGCCTTGCGGTGATTTGTATAGGGGGATATAATCGGTGAGATCGCCCGGCGCTATCACCACACCAGCGGCGTGAGTTGACACATGGCGATTCATTCCTTCCAGTGTTTTTGAATAATTGATCAGGTCTTTGTGTTGATCGTCTTTATCAACATGTTCCTGAAGATCGCTACTAATCTCTAGGGCTGAGTCCAGAGAGATACCGGGACCGGCAGGGATGGATTTGGCTATTTTGTCAACCTCACTCAAGTTCATCCCCAGTACACGCCCTACATCACGGACAACCTGGCGAGCTTTCAATTTGCCGAAGGTTATAATTTGAGTTACCGAATCTTCACCATATCGCTCCTTGATATAATCGATGACATGGGACCGTCGCTCGTAACAAAAATCGATGTCAATGTCAGGCATGGAAATCCGTTCGGGATTGAGGAATCGCTCAAAAAGAAGATTGTATTTTATGGGGTCAATGGTAGTGATACCGAGGCAATAAGCTACCAGACTTCCCGCCACAGAACCCCGTCCGGGACCCACAGGAATATTGTTATCCTTGGCATATTGGACAAAATCCATAACGATAAGAAAATAACCGGCAAAATCCATTTTTTGGATAACGTCTAGTTCATAGTCAAGGCGAGATTTGAGTTCAGGAGTAACTAACGGATAGAGATTTTTCAGTCCTTGTAGGCAGGAGTGTGAGAGGAAATCATCAGACGTGGTTGCTCCAGCGTCTTCAGGTATTGGAAATGTGGGCAAGAGGTATTCCCCCAGTGGTAACTCCAGATCGCATGAATCAGCAATCAATCGAGTATTTTCCAGCGCGCCAGGATAATCTTTGAATAGCTTCCACATCTCATCTTGAGATTTAAAGAAGAATTCTGGCGTGGCGTATCGCAGGCGATTGGGATCATTCCGTTCTTTGCCTGTTCCTAGGCAAAACATGATGTCGTGTGCTTCCCAGTGCTCCTTCAGTGCGTAATGGCAGTCGTTGGTGGCAACCAGGGGAATGCTCAGTTCTTGCGCCAAGTTACTAACAACGGTTCGGGAGACTTCTTCCTCCGGAATGCTGTGATTCTGCAGTTCCAGATAAAACCTCCCGGGAAAGATTTCCGCATATTCTAGAGCAGTCCTTTTGGCACCATCCAGATCATCCTTGACGGCGTACTCTTGTACCTCTCCCTTCAAACACGCTGAGAGACAAATAATCCCTTCGCTGTATTCTTTCAGGAGATTTTTGTCAACTCGGGGTCTATAGTAAAATCCTTCAAGATAGCCTGCTGTGGTGAGCTTCATGAGGTTCTTGTAACCGGTGTAGTTTTGTGCCAGAAGAACAAGATGGTTATTGCCCCATCCGCCGTCCCGTTTGGGTGTTTTGTCAAAACGGTCACCCTGTGCCACGTACGCTTCACAGCCGATAATCGGGTTGACGCCTGCTTTTTTTGCTGCTTTGTAAAAAGAAACTGCGGAAAACATATTGCCGTGTTCTGTGACACCAACGGCATCCATACCCAGATCGGTAACTGTATCTAATAGTGTGGGTACTTTCTGAGCACCATCAAGAAGGCTGTAATCTGTATGGTTGTGGAGATGTACGAATTCTGAAGCCATGGCCTCAGCCGAGATAAACGGCCAGCAAACCAAGAAAAACAGAGGCTTTCAGTATCTGCGAAGCGGTATGACAGTTGTTTGAGGAGGGAGATTTCACGAGCAAACTTATGATATATGAGAGTGGAATACCAATTCCCAGAAATGCCGCCACAAGATATTTTTCACTGTAGATGTTCATTAAATACGGAGCGACTAGAAGTGCCATGAGAAGAACCGTCAAAAAAATGGCGATCCTTGCCGATTTTTCTATCCCGAACTTAACAGGAAAAGTAATGAACCCTGCTGCACGGTCTCCATCAGCATCAGCCATATCTTTGATGAATTCTCGGACCATTGTAAACCCAAATGCCAGTAGTGATGGCATTATCATCCGGTCCAATTCACCAAACAGTGCTCCCGCAAACACAAATGACAATCCAATGATTACAGCTACAATCATGTTTCCAATCAAAATTGTCCCTTTCAGCCATAAACTGTAGACCACCATGAGTGGAAGGGCCACAACTGCGGCAATGATAAAAGCTCCTGTGTTTATTGTAAATGAGATCCCCGTACCTATCATGAAAAGTAGGATGGAGAGTATCAGTGCAGTTTCTGGGGCAAGGTCACCTCTCGGTAACGGCCTGTTCGTTCTGTTGATTTTATCAGTTTCCAGATCGCGATAATCATTAAATGCGTTAGCTGCGGCTGTGAAAGACATTACTACAAAAGTTCCTTTCATGAGAAGATCGGTCTGGTTCAGAGCGTCAACCAGCGCCGCCGTAACTGTGACCATCATTCCACCAAGCAAAAGGTTTACGGGCCTGAAGAGCCTGATTGTGGCCAAGACGCTCTTCATGATCTCTTTGCTTTCAGCACTCTCAGGTCTCCGTTGTAGTCTTTAAAAAGCTCAACCTTAGTCCACCCTGCTGACTCAAATAGTTCCTTGGCGTGTAATGGGTGTTTACCACAGCCCACCTCCAAAATCATCATTCCGCCTTCCCGGAGCCAGTTTTTCCCTTTGGCGGCAAAGCTTCTGTAGAAAGTTAAACCGTCAGCGTCTTCTGTCAATGCCTCTCTCGGTTCAAAACACCGGACATTATCCTGAAGTGCTTTATATTCATTCAGCGGTACGTAAGGCGGATTGCTGATGATGATATCAAAACAATTTTCTACCTCATCGTTCAAAATGTCATGATCGATGAACTGAATCCTTGAAGCGACGCCGTTTTTCTTAGCGTTCAGTTGTGCTACCTTCAGGGCACTTCTGTTATTGTCAGTTGCCGTGACAGAAATCTCTTTAAGTGAGTGGGCGAGACTGACGGCAATAGAGCCGCAACCCGTACCTATGTCCAATATGGAAAATTCTTTGCTTTCATTTGCTTCATTAATTGCAATTTCAACCAGTCGCTCTGTTTCGGGCCGCGGTATAAGGACATCCCCGGTAAGAGTGAACGGTAGACCAAAAAATTCCGTTTCACCTGTTATATACTGAACCGGTTCACCGGCAGCAGAACGTCTCAGCCAGTCTTTAAAGATCTTTTTTTGTTGGTGGGTGAGGCAGCGGTGATCTGCTTCCAGGTGGAGCTGAGATCTGGAAAGTTTGAGGAGAGAGAGGAGAAGCCATTCCGCCTGAGCTTTCGGTGCGTCAGTTCTTGCATCAGTCAGCAATCTTACACTTTCTTCCAAAACCCGTTGCACTGTGGAGTTTTCCTGAACAGTGGCGGGTAGAGGCAGGTTTGTCAACTGAGATTTTCCGCTTTTAACTGCTCTAACTGATCAGCAATTTTCAGTTGTTCGATGAGCTCGGTGAGGTCACCGTTCATAATCTCCTCAAGTTTGTAAAGGGTCAATTCTATGCGGTGATCTGTCACTCGCCCTTGAGGAAAATTGTAAGTTCGGATCTTTGCACTCCGATCTCCTGTGGACACCATGGTTTTTCTTGCCTCCGCTCGCTCTGACTGCTGTTTTTTCCGCTCACGAGCCAGAAGGCGGGATCTTAAAACTTTCATTGCCGCCACGCGATTTTTGTGCTGAGATTTTTCATCCTGACAGGTGACCACTGTATCGGTGGGAATGTGAGTAATCCTGATAGCTGACTCTGTCTTATTCACATGCTGGCCACCTGCTCCTGACGCCCGAAAGGTATCGATACGCAAGTCTTGTGTATTGATTTTAATATCGACCTCATCAGCTTCCGGCAGGACGGCGACAGTAGCGGCAGATGTGTGGATGCGCCCGCTGGCCTCTGTTGCGGGAACACGCTGCACCCGATGTACGCCCCCCTCATATTTCAGTTTACCAAAAATAGTGTCACCTTTGAAGGCGCAGATCACCTCTTTGTAACCGCCGTTTCCCGTTACATTTGCCGCAATCAGTTTGATGTCCCATCCGTTTTGCTCCGCAAAATGGCCATACATGCGATAAAGATCAGCTGCAAAAAGGGCTGCTTCTTCACCGCCCGTGCCAGCCCGGATCTCCATGATGGTATTTTTTTCATCCAGTGGATCTTTAGGTAGCAGAAGGACCTTTAGTTCTTCTTCCAGCTTCAGGGCTTCGTCTCTTAATCCTTCAATCTCCTCTTGAACTAGTTCTTTCAATTCTTCATCGTCACCTTTCAGAACAGCTTCATCTTCATCAATTTGATCCGTTATATTGATATACTCGCTCCCTTTTTTGGCTACAGGGTCCAGATCGTGATGTTCTTTCGCCAGGTCGCGGTATCTATCCGGATCAGACGCAATTTCTGGTTTAGCTAGCTGTTCAGTAACAGTTTCGTATCTTTCAATGATCTGTTTGACTTTATCTTTCATAGAAGTTCTCGGGCATAAAAAAACGGTTCCCGGCCATCTCTATCCGATGACGCTAGAAACCGTTGTGTTTGTTTGGTTACTGTTCGCCTTTGGCGTTCAGCTTTCCATATTTCTTTTTGAATTTTTCGATACGGCCGGCGGTGTCAACCAGTTTTTGCTGACCGGAGAAAAATGGGTGGCATGCGGAGCAGATTTCCACTCGCATATCGCCCACGGTACTTCGCACTTGGAATCTGTTTCCACATGCGCAGGTCACTGTACCGAGCGTATATTCAGGATGAATCCCAGTTTTCATTTTATTCCTCTAATTCAGATTACTTAACGCTTTTTCAAGCTTGTTGATGCCTTCCAAAAAAACTGACTCGTCGGTGGCGTACGAGAGCCTAATGTAGCCCTCTGATCCGAAGCCGGAACCGGCTACAGTCACCGTCTTGGCACAGTCTAAAATATAATCACTCAAGGCGAAAGAACTGTCGATTATCTTCCCATCAGCGGCTAGGCCTATGTAGTGACTCACATTGGGGAATGCATAGAATGCGCCCCCTGGTTTGGTGCAGGAAAAGTTGGGAACAGTGTTGAGGCGGTTAATCATTGCATCCCGACGTTCCACAAAAATATTGCGCATGGTTTCAATTTCAGTCTGATCACCAGTGAGTGCCTCCACGGCCGCTTTTTGTGCAATTGAGTTGGGGCAAGATGTTGCCTGCCCCTGGATTTTCGCCATAGCGCTGACGATTGCAGCATCTCCCGCCGCGTATCCGATCCGCCATCCAGTCATGGCGTAAGTCTTGGATAAACTCTGAATCGTTACCACATTGGCTCCTACTTCATTTAAGACCTCCGTGCTTGTGAAGGGTGCATCATATACGAGGAATTCGTAGCATTCGTCAGAGATCACCAGCCAATCGTGTTTGGCGGCAAGTTTAAGAAGCCTTGTAACTGTTTCTTTGTCCCAGACTGCTCCCGTCGGGTTGGAAGGCGAGTTAATAATTATTGCGGAAATCTTAGGTGTGACTTTTGATTCAAGATCATTCCAGTCAGGAGAAAAATTGTCCTCGGTCCTAGTTTTTACGATGACAGGTTCTCCATCTGCCAGCCGGATAAATTCAGGAAAAGAAACCCAGTAGGGTGCAAAGACAATGACTTCATCTCCCGGGTTTAATGCAGCCTGACAGAGAGTGCTGAGGGAATGCTTGGCACCGTTTGAAACAATGATCTGATCTGGGGTATAATCTAGATTATTGTCGCGCTCCAGTTTTTTACATATCGCTTCGCGAAGTTCAAGTGTTCCTCTTCCAGGTGTGTACTTTGTATGACCGTCAGCCATGGCGCGGATGGCCGCTTGGCGGATATTTTCAGGTGTGTTGAAATCGGGTTCACCGACGCCAAGGTCAATCACATCTACACCGTTATTCCTTAAATCAGCGGCCCGCGCTGTCATCTCCAAAGTGAAAGACGGCTGAATCCGCTGGACTCTTTCAGCAATCATAATGATTGGCCGAGATCAATGCGTCTTGGAGTGATATTTGGCAGTGTTGAAGTTAGGACCTTCCGTCTCTTGCTCTTTGTCTGTGTCTGTTTTTTTGAGCCGTTTACTTCGAGGGATGTCATTCGGATCAATGGCTTCATCCTCCCAACCTTCGGGCAATTCTCCCACTACTTCTTGATTGTCAGACTGGCTGTTTGCCAGTTCTGTTTCTTCAGAGGAAAAGTCCGCCGAATTGAATTGACTGAAGAGCACACCGTAACCCTTGGTAATTCCGTTTCCTAAGCCGATAAAGTTTGGCAAAATAAAGTTGGTTCTGAATTCACCGTTAAAACAGCCCATTTTTCCTTCATCCATCAAGTTGGCCTGGAGTGATTCCAGATTGAGATCTACGAAAATTCTTTCTTCTAGTGCGAGATCGACCTCCTTTCCAACGAAAGCGATATTTTGACTCAGCAGACGTCTTAGCAGTATTAAGCGATCTTTGTCTGTTAACGCTTTATAGCGTTTCAGATTAATCTGGTTGAGGGCGATCCACGGAGTGAGAAATTTGTACTGGATTGTCTTATCGGTTGATCCCAAACCATCATCGCTCACTTCAGTGACCACATCCTCGACCTTGAAAGTGATATTGCCGAAGTTCATAATGTCCAGTTTTTCAGCAAGGGACTCAATGGGCTCAACACCTTCCTTGATTCCAATGAGATAAATCTGTTCATTGAGTATCTTAACTTGGACTCGGGGATACAGATAGTTATTGCGGTAAGAGCCGTTGATAAATGGGATGATGGGATTGTCCGGAAATTCTTTCATGAGAACGCCCTTAACCTGATAAGACGTTTTTCTAACAGGTTTATCGGTGGAGAGGCGAACTACGACTGACTTTATATAAGATTGATCCTTAGACACAAGACGGTATACTGACAAACATTGATTAATTATTCATCGTATCCAAAAATTCTTCGTTATTTTCTGTCCGCTTCATTCTATCGAGGAGAAACTCCATTGCTTCTATGGGTGTCATGTCATTTAAAATCTTTCTAAGAATCCAAACTCTTGCAAGTTCTTTTTTGGAAAGTAACAGTTCTTCTTTCCGTGTCCCTGAACGTATAAGGTCAAAGGAGGGGAACAGGCGACGGTCACTGAGGCGGCGGTCTAGAACGAGTTCCATATTACCGGTACCCTTAAACTCTTCAAAAATGACATCATCCATTCTACTGCCCGTATCAATGAGTGCTGTTGCAATAATTGTGAGACTTCCTCCTTCTTCGGTGTTCCGGGCTGCTCCGAAGAGGCGTCTGGGACGGTGAAGCGCATTGGCATCTACACCACCTGAAAGGATTTTTCCGCTGTGAGGGATTATCGCATTGTGTGCACGGCCGAGGCGGGTGATACTGTCAAGAAGTATCATCACATCATGGCCGTACTCTACCATCCGTTTGGCCTTTTCCAAAGCCATGTCCGCCACTTGAACGTGCCGTTCTGGCGGTTCATCAAAAGTGGAGCTTACCACTTCTGCATCAACGCTTCTCTCCATATCTGTCACTTCTTCCGGCCGCTCCGCAATGAGCAGCACAATAATTTTAACTTCAGGATGGTTCTCAAGCGTTGTATTGGCAATTTTTTGTAGAAGAATTGTTTTACCTGTCTTTGGTTGGGCGACAATTAGTCCTCTCTGACCTTTGCCGATAGGTGACATAAGATCAAGTATCCGCATAGAAAATCCTTTCGGCTTCCCTTCAAGCTTTATTCGCTCCTCAGGGTAGAGTGGTGTGAGGTTGTCAAACAGAATGGCTTTTTTGACTTGATCCGGTCCCTCGCCGTTCACCGTTTCAACTTTAAGTAGGGCGTAGAAACGTTCGTTATCTTTGGGATGGCGTATCTGTCCAGCCACCTGATGACCTGTGCGGAGATTGAACCTTTTTATCTGGGAAGGGGAGACGTAAATGTCATCTGGCCCCGGGAGGTAATTATAATCCTGCGATCGCAAGAAACCGTACCCCTCCTGCATCACTTCGAGAACACCAGAAGCAAACAGTTTCCCCTCTTTCTCGGCACTGGTCTCGAGAATGCGCATGATCAATTCCTGTTTTTTCAGACCGGAATAACCGGGGACTTCCATCTCTTGAGCGAGCTTGGTTAAGTCCTTGATCTTCTGGCCCTGTAACTGTGTTACATCCATGGGAATAAATCGTTAATTAATTGTTAGAATTACTGAGATTCTATGAATCAGGCAGTTATAAAGACCTTGAAAAAAGGCAGCCTCTATTTCAATTTAGACTAAATCTCGCCTTTGTCAAAGGGAAAATGAAAAAAGCTGAATACATCCTCCGCTATAAAGTGTGTACCGAAAATTAACCACAGGTCCAAGCTCTCATTTCCCGCTTTGCACCGCCTAAGACCTTCAGTAACAGATTGACAAGCTTCAGCAGGAATACCCACTTTTTTCAAAAAAGAAGCTACTGTTTCGGCAGAGTGAAATTCGGCGTGGCTCGGTTGAATAGTGATGATCTGATTGAAATATTGTTTTAGCACAGTTGTGATGCTGTCGAGGTCCTTATTTTTCTTGAATCCGCAAACTGCGCCAAAATTAGCTTTGGGGAAAATCTCTCTCAGAGATCGGACTGCGGTGCTTATACCGTGAGGGTTATGTCCCACATCATAATAAGCTAATGGATTACCACTTAGTTTTTGAAGTCTCCCTGGCCATACAACTTTTGTCAGTCCTGTTTTTATAACATCATCGTCGATCTTGGGATCAAAGAGGCTACACGCCGCTATGGCGGTCTGTGCATTTATCACCTGATGTTTGCCAAACAGAGGGAGATCTATTGATGTTTCGCCGACGGCGAAACGACTACCGTCGGGTTTTTGAATAGCTTCGGTGACTGGACACACCTCTGATATCAAAAAGAGAGGACACCCCTTTTCTTTTGAGGATGATTTGATGACAGACATCACTTTCTCGTATTGAGGAGCCGTTACCACCGGCACGTCCCTTTTAAATATTCCGCACTTTTCCCTGGCAATAGATGGGAGATCACCACCGAGAAATTCCATATGGTCAAAATCTATGGGAGTAAGTACCGAAACAACAGATTCCGAAACGTTACTGGAATCGAGCCGTCCGCCCATGCCAACTTCTACCACTGCAATATCAACCGCCTCATGAGCGAAGTAGCTAAACATTATGGCGGTAGTGGTTTCAAAGAAGGTGGAGCCGAGGGTGTCAATCTCAACACGATATTTTTTCAGGAATGATACAATCCACTCATCGGGGATGGGGATTCCTCCGACCCGAATTCTTTCATTGAACCTCACCAGGTGAGGAGATGTGTAGAGCCCCACTTTCCGACCCGTTGCTCTGAGAATGGAAGCGGTCATGACAGCAGTGGACCCTTTTCCGTTGGTCCCTGCAATATGAATGACAGGGAGGTTGTGATGAGGATTTTCGCACCGCTTCAGTAAAATTTCTGTACGGTGAAGTCCTATCTTGATTCCCCTTCGCCGCAGAGAATAGAGATAATCTAATGTTGCTTTATCGAGAGTAGACAAGATGGAGCTTGGGTGACGAGACGCCTGAAAAGGGCCTAGCCTTCTTCTGCTAGGACGCGCTCATATTTGTCCTTGAAGCTGCGGAGGCCGTTGAACGTGGCTTGTGCGATACTCTGCCTGTAACCGGGCTTGCGGAGTTGCTTTTCTTCAAGGGGATTTGAAAGGTAACCTACTTCCAGTAGCGCATGAGGCATAGAAGCGCCAATAAGAACATAAAATCCAGCCTGTTTCACACCACGATCGGGTGAGGGAATGCTTTTCCGCAATTCCGACTGGACCATAGCGGCCAGATCTTCACTCTCTTTCATGAAGGCATTTTGCATTAGAGATGCAATGATAAAGCTGTCTTCTGTCAGGTGATCGTACCGGGATGCTTCCTCCTCAAGTTTGATGGCACTGTTTTCACGCTCAGCCACTTCCACAGCGTCAGCTGTTTTTCCTGGCCTCAAAATATATGTTTCAAATCCTTTAATACGTCTGTTATTGTTAGCGTTAGCATGAATACTGATAAAGAGCTTTCCGTTACTTTCATTTGCGACCTTAGTCCGCTCCCATAGAGGAATAAATACGTCCTCGTCTCTGGTGTAGACTACTTTTGCATTTGTATTTTTCTCAATGAGCTTCCCGAGGCGCTTGGCAATATCAAGTGTGACGAATTTTTCTCTCAGGCCATACTTGCCCGTAGTCCCGGGGTCTTTCCCGCCGTGACCTGCATCTATGACAATTGTGTCAATGTACCAGGCGTCTCTCAGTTTTTTGATTTTTTCGGCGCTGTAGCTTAAGGGAGTTCTCAGTGTCAGCACAATCTCGTTGGGGGCATTATTTTGATAGATTTCAAAGTTCTCGATTTCAGTTCTAAGCTGAAACGCAACTTGAACTGAACGACCTGTCTGATCAACGGTTATACCTCGGACGATACCGCCCAACTTTGCCTTCCGCAGTGCGACGGAATCGGCAATGCCGCCTGATACAGTGAGATAAAACCATCTGTTTTGCGCTGACCAGCCGGTAAGTGAGCCATCCTCAAACTGGCGAGTTGACGCTAGGCGGATGACAGTTCCGTTGGCTTTTTCCTCAATACTCAAATCCTTGATATTGTGAGTAATGAGCTCAACCACCACACTGTTGAGGCCGGTGTCATAACTGACTCCCGGCGCGGCGTGGCGGTGGAGGATAGCTATGAACGGCCGCATGGGGAGGTAAATGTCCGAACCATCGGAAAGGGCGTAGGACGGCATCTGGTAAACATGATCATCTATCACAACGAAACTGCTGTGGGCGGAGACTTTGATCCTGTGACCTCCGAAGTAAATGACAATCTTTCCTCTTGCTATATTGCTAAAAATACCGGCATCGAGCACACGTACGAAATCTGCGCCGGAAATATAGGTTGTGTTACCCGTATCAAAGGTCTTGATGGACTCCCGCTTGTCGGGATCGTTGGGGTAATAGACGGATACTGTGCTTGCGCTCAACACGCCCGCCAGCATCATGCCTAACGTGATGATTAGCTTACTTCGGATCACAGGAAGAATTTATTCAGAGAGAAAACAATCTGCAAAGTGCAGTACGTTTTTTTAAATCATCTATAAATACTGTCTCTAAGGCCATTTTTTGAGCGTATTAACAGAAATTTTATGGATAGAACATTACCAGTCGCTCCAAGATACCGGCATATGGTGGAGATTCAGAGAGTTAGGTCCATCTGGAACCCGCCTTCCCACCGGGGAGGGCTCCATTTACCGTTTTCATTCTCCCAAGAGCTTCGTGCTCGAAAAGAGACAGACGTACCGGTAACGGTCAAGAACCGGTAGCGCAATGTAGCAGAGTGCCCATTTCCGTAATAGGCGTAGTTTCTCATCTCGCCAGGGAGGTTAAGGCCCCAAACATAAACCCTGGAAGAGTAATCTGATGTATTGAAGACGATCCATTGAAAAGAGAGGTGGTGCTGTTTGGTATCCCACGCTCCCGTGAAGGAAAGACTGTTGCCGTCATTTTGCCCGTGGCTATCTTCTGATCCAACATGGTCCACTTGCAGACGGATTCTTATGGTGCGACCCAGCTTCGTATTGCCCTGGAGACGGGTAGCCTGCCGCATCTTCCTGGGGGCGATAGTCTCCTTAGGAAAGTAAAGTCTATCTTCCAGACTTTTCTCTTCGCTTTTCCATTTGAACACAACATTTTTCCCTCCCCGCCATCGGTAATCGGCCATGACGGCCGTCTCAGCGCCGACTATAGGTTGTTGACCTGTCTCATCAGCCATGTATTCACGATACAGGTCACCGTAGGAAGAAATCCGTAACTGTCCTACACGTAGCACCATAGCCTGATAGATGCCTGTCTCATTCAGCTCATTGTCGCTCCATTCACTAAAAGGGGTACTTCTCGGAGTGTGCCATTCTTCGGGGTAATGCCTTAGCATGGAGATCCATCTGACAGAACGTGTGTTTTGAGTTACACCGCCGAGCCAGGCACTTTTACCCTCAGGTGTTGTAGCGGCTTCCCAAAACAGTGAACCGCTCAAGAGAGGCACATCACCGTACTGAGAAAGATAACTTTCTTCAAACTGTCGATTAGCAGAGGGAATTTGCCAGCCGTTTGTAACGGCCGTTGCACCGATTTGACCGTTGCTGAATGTCGACTCCCAGTTTAAGAGGAGAATCTCTTCCCGGATATTGTGCTTTCGGGCCATTGAAGTTGCTGAGCTGTGAAGACCGCTTCGCTGTACGGACACTACCTGGTCTTCTTTTATAATGGCATCGGCAGGTGAAGATGAGACGGAAGCTGTCCATCGGCCAAAAGAATTCTCAGTCCGCAGACCGAGGCCTCGGAGTCCCCAATACTCTGATGAAGATTGGTAGGAACGGAGTCCTCGCCCTGCCCGGGAGACTGAAGTGACCTGCCAACCGCCCTTCATTGGACGGGAGATTCGTCCGAAAACCAGGCCGTAGCCTGATTCTACCCTGTGGTCACCTACAATTACTTCCACGCCTTGCCTTGTCTTAAATTTGGTGTGGGCTGAGATAAAATCGGCCAGGGTCGGTTCAAGGGGATCCCTCTCTACAACAATCCCACCGGAGGTCTCGCCAACGACAAACAGAGCGCGGTTCAGCAAACGATAATCTTCATTGGAAGTGGCCCACCTGTTTCTAAAAGCCATTGAAACAGGTCCCACTCGTTCCACCGTGGCAATAAGGGGAAGTAACTGTTGCGCAATGAGTGATAAGCCGGAGATTTCGGCCACTTCGTCAACATACTGAAACTTTCCTTTTTTTCGCCGTTCAGCCAGGATCAATTGAATGTCAGCCAGCGTAAAGAGTGGGATCATCTCCAGCCGCCTTTTTCCGGCGTTGTTCAGGTTAACAGGCTGGCGAACGAGGCTTTCCAGCATTTCCAGTTCTTCCATAGAAAGAACATTTTCTTCCTCATCCACAACAAGGGTGGATAGAATATCCTCCAGGGTTTGCGCCTCAGTAGAGGTCAGTTCAAGGGAGGCGAAAATGAATAGCCAGAGTGTGCGTTTCAGGAAGATGGAGATGTGAAGCGATTGCATAGTCAACGGTGATTTGTGAAAGCTGTAGTGAAAAGCCAAAACTTGCCTGGTCCGGATTGTTAGCATAACCTGTAGCAAGTGTAAGCCATGATGTAGTTTCCCAAACGACACCAAACTTTTGCCGCGGCCGGTGAGCGAGATCTTTCTCAATTTCGATAAGTGCCTGAAGTGGCCCCGCCGGTAAGTACCTGAAACCGGTGGCGAGAATTTGTGGGAGCGGTTCTTGTGACTGACCCAGACGAGGCCCGTTGAGATTGAATCCCAAAAGGCTCCAGCTGACGGTTTCTGAAAGGGGATAAAACAAAGAGCCTGACAGGGAAAGAACTGTCTGAGCCCCATAATTTTTAATATCGATCTGATGAACGGAGAGGCGCAGCCCAGCATTCAGACTTTCACCGAATCTCCGAGCTGCTGCTGCGGCGACTGTCGTTTCACGATAAATTGAAAGACCGGACGTCTGGACAGAAAATCCCAGATTCCCATAGGCTGAAGGGTAGGAAACCATGAAGGATCTGTCTGACAATGAGACAATTCTGAACGGTTTAGACGTTATCACGGATACAATGCCGCCAACCTTGAGGAGCGAAGCAGGATCACTGAAAAAATTACCAGTTGTTCCTAAAGACTGGAAAACTGTCCCGCCGGCGATCTGAAGAGGTAAAAGGGGCTGGCGATCGAATGCACCAAAACAAAAAGAAAAGAAAAGCAGTAATCTTCCCATTACCCTCATGTTACAAATGTACTTTTGCGTTTACAGAATCACAAGGGGTGCTGGTAATTTCGCTTCTGATTTTGTGGAGACGTTGCGAAATTGCCCTCCGGTTAGAATGATCTGAACTTTTTTTAGACTTTATCGGTTCCGTGGAAAGAAAGATACGTATAGTGATGGCTAAGCCCGGTCTTGATGGACATGACCGGGGTGTTAAGGTGTTGGCCAGGGCCTACCGAGATGCTGGCATGGAAGTTATCTATTTGGGTCTGAGGCAAACGCCTGAGATGATTGTTAATGCGGCACTGCAGGAAGATGCGGATGTCATTGCGCTTTCAATTCTTTCCGGTGCCCACATGACCATCTT
The DNA here is from genome assembly GCA_002729175.1 of Fidelibacterota bacterium. GTDB lineage: Bacteria > Fidelibacterota > Marinisomatia > Marinisomatales > S15-B10 > UBA2125. The sequence goes on along the minus strand of PBTS01000017.1, from coordinate 5,542 downwards.
TCCGAGAGTAAAAGAACTGATGACGGAGAATGGTATGGATGACGTTTTGATTACCGGTGGCGGGATCATTCCTGAAAAAGATATGGGAGAGCTGTCTAAACAAGGTGTAGGGAAACTTTTTGGTCCAGGTACACCGATTCAGGAGACTATTGACTACATTACCTACTGGGTACAAACAAATCGCTGGAAGGAGTGAAATAAGCTGTGGATTTAACCAACCTTGAACATCTGGAATTCTATTTCGCTGATAATTTCGACACCACCCTGTTTCCTGTTTTGTCTGAGCACTATCTGCTGAACGAAGATTTGGATCGGGCCAGTCAGGTCTGTGAAATAGGTCTTGGTTATTATAAAGATTCTTTGCCAGGGCTTTTTCTTCAGGCACGCGTCCTCATGGCCAGGAAAGATTTGCAACACGCCGAACTTTGCTTGAAAAAGATTATTGAGCTTGACCCCAGTTTCTTCAACGCCTATCTCTTGCTGGCTGAAGTTCAATCAGGCCTCAAACGGTCTCAAGCGATCCTGATGAAGTGTTACAACGCTATTCTGGAAATGGATCCCGGCAATAAACTGGCACTTCAAGCGATAGGGGAACTGAAAAAGAAAAGATCGCGAAAACCCCGGAAAAAACAGCAAGCGGCAAAAGCCATCAAACCAAAGCCAAAGAAGCTCGTAAAAAAAACAGTGAAAAAAAAACAGGTGGCAAAAAAATCTCCACCGAAAAAACGGGCGATGAGAAAAAAGCCAGCAACAGCCGAGGCGGTGGCATTGTCTGAACTGGAAGTTTCCCCCAAACTGGCTACCTTCACACTGGTGGCGGTGCTGAAAAGTCAAAAGCTCTATGAGCAGGCGCTGGAAGTGCTGGCCAAAATGTCCAGTAAACAGGGCGTGGACAAAAAACGCATTGCGAAGGAGAAGAAAATAATCATGGATCTTCTCAAGTCCAGTGGGAGCGCCTGATTGTCTCTTACCGAATCCCGGATTAAAAAACTGAGATCCCGTCTCGCTGAGGAAGAGCTTGATGGGATGTACGTTACCTACATTACCAATGTCAGGTATCTGTCAGGTTTTACAGGTTCAGCCGGAAGTTGCCTCATTCTGGAAGATGCGACCTGGTTTGTTTCAGATGGCCGATACGACACTCAGTCAAAACAGCAAGTGAAGGAAATGGAGATCCTCATCGGTAGCGACCCGCATATTCAGATTCTTCATAAACATAATGTTTTCAAAGGAAAGCAAAAAATTGCTTTTGAAGGGGATCATGTAAGTGTCAGTGACATGGAAAAATTAAGGCTCACTTTTCCGGAGTGTGACTGGAAAGCTACCAGCGAAATTGTTGAACGAATTGCCATGGTTAAGGATGAGTCTGAGATCCGCGCCACGCGAACGGCTGTTGAAATCACAGACCAAACTTTTGATCAAATTGCTCCTGAGATCCGTCCGGGCGTTATGGAGAAAGAGATTGCCGCCAAGATTTCTTATACGTATAAAATGCTGGGAGCTGAAGCGGACGCCTTCGATTCCATCATAGCGGCAGGTCCGAACTCAGCTCTTCCTCACGCCCGCCCGGGTGATCGGGAAATTCAGGCCGGTGATTTTGTGGTCCTCGATTTTGGGGCAAAATATGACGGATATCATGCTGACATGACCCGGACTGTTGTGGTTAAAGAAGTGACGACCAAACACCGGGAAATCTATGAAACCGTTCAGGAGTCACAGCAACTGGGTTGTGAAGCAGCCAGAGATGGGGTGGCGTGCAAAGAGGTAGATGATGCATGCCGTGACCACATCAACGAGAAAGGCTACGGTGAATATTTTGATCACGGAACTGGGCACGGCTTGGGACTGGAGATTCATACCAACCCCCGTTTTTCTCAGTTAAGTAAAGATTCCGTATATGAGAACTATCTCATGACCATCGAACCGGGGATTTATATACCTGAGTTTGGCGGAGTAAGGATCGAAGATGATGTACTCATCCAGAAGGATGGGTGCGAAATACTCAACCAGACACCCAAGGATTTACTGGTGTTGGGCTGAGAGGCGCTGCCAGCACTCCTCCCTGAATTCTCGGACAGTTTAAACCCCCAATGATCAGGACTCTCTTTTTTGATATCGGGAATGTAATCCTGAATATTTATCCCGAAGATGTTGTCTCCCAGCTTACCCGTACCATCGGTGAGGAAACTGCCGTAATAGTGTCGGCCTTGTCCGGGGAGGTGCATGATGACTACGAAAAGGGGAAACTGACGGATGAACAATTCTTTTCCAGCGTCATGGCGAATATTTCGTCTGAGAAAAAACTTACGCAGACAGAGTTCTTTGATTATTGGCGGAGCATGCTGGGTGATGTAACAGAAACTTTCCACTATGCTCAGAAGCTGTCGAAAAAAATTCCTGTCTGGCTCGCCTCAAACACCAATCAACACCACATTAATCTCGGCGGTGTGAGATCTAAAATGGACGGTTTTGCCGGCGCCGTCTATTCATTTGAGGTAAGGGCACGAAAGCCGGATGAACGTTTTTTCAATGCCATGTTGAAAGTAGCAAATGCCAATTCATCTGAAAGTTTGTTTGTGGATGACCATATGGAAAATGTGGCAATAGCTGAAAAGATGGGAATGACGGTGATCCACTATCGATCCCACGGGCAATTCGTGAAAGATTTTGAAAGTCTGAAACCGGAAATCAGCTGATACCTCTTTCCTGTTTCACGTAAATTTGCTTCCCAATGGAAGTGACCTCCGAAACGCCCTCACTCATGGACCTGTTGAAAAAGTCGCCACGAGAAAAAAGACATTGAGAAAAGCATTGTTATGGTTTGTTTTTTGTACGACTGTTCTGTCGGCAAAATTAAACACTTCTGATTATCTCATGGACGGTATAACCGAGGCATTCACATCTTCTCAGAATCTGACCCTACTCGGCACCGCTGCTGTTTCGATTTTTGCGCTGCGTAATTACGATGATGACATACAGCGATACAGCCAGAAACACGGCCTCATGTCCAATACACTTTCTCACCAGCTTGATCTTTACGGAGGTAGGTGGGCATACCCGGTACTGCTGGGGCTGGCTGCACTGAAATCCGGTACGCGGGATGAAAAAATGGATCGGTTGCTCTTTTCTTCTTCAGCCATAGGTGTTACTATGATGACTACGATCGTTATAAAAAAAGCTACAGGAAGGTTGCGCCCCAACAGTGAAAATAGGCGGTCATTCCCATCCGGTCACACATCAGGAAGTTTTGCGGTGGCAGCTGTTGTTGATGAGCTTTATGGTGAAAAAGCCGGCGTGCCGGCTTATCTGATTGCGGGGTTGGTAGGCGTTCACCGCATCCACGATAATGAGCACTGGCTGACGGACGTTATAGCCGGAGCAGCTCTTGGTACTATTGTGGGGCGGGGATTTGCCGCAGCCTACCGAACTGCTAGCAATGGTGATTCTTCAAGATTGGTTCCAGAAAGAGATAGCCGACCTATTATGGTGCGGTTGGTTATCCCCATTTATTGAAAAGTGAGTATGATAACTCTTTCGGACTTTAAAGCTCTGGATATACGGGTGGGCCGTGTTCTTTCGGCGGACGATTTTCCTGAGGCAAAAACATCAGCATATAAGATTATTGTGGATCTTGGGCCTCTTGGGAAAAAGAAGTCCAGTGCTCAAATCACTGATCTTTATTCCAAAGAAGATCTTTTGGGCAGAAAGGTTTTGTGTGTTGCGAACTTGCCGCCTTTGAAAGTAGCCGGGTTTAAGTCCGAGGTTCTGATTCTGGGTGCCTGCCCGGAAGGTGAACCGGTGGTCCTTCTTAAGCTTGATGATGATGTTCCTGAAGGGACGCGTATCTCTTAACTCGTTTGATCTGATATTATTATGGCTGTAGGAAAAGGCAATTCAGATATTACAGATCAACTTGATACGGGATCGCCGCTATTACTTGACGGCGCTATGGGGACACAGTTGCTCATGAGAAATGTGGATGTGGGGTTGCCTCTCTGGTCAGCGGCTATTTTGGAGAATTCACCTTCCACTGTTGAGGAAATCCACGCTGAATACCTAGATGCCGGTGCAGATGTTGTTACTACCAACACCTTCAGGACAACCACCAGAACATTTAGGAAGATGTCCAACGATTTAAAAGAGGCAACACGGCGGGCCCGTAAGGTGTGCAGAACAGCTGTAGAAGTTGCTCGAAACGCTGCCGGAGAGGCCCACTTTGTGGCCGGTTCCGTGGCTCCTTTAGAAGACTGTTACCTTCCTGATCTCTTCCCTGGCGAAAACGCAGCCTTGGAGGAGTTTCGGGAACTGGGTAACTGGCTTGTTGAAGATGGCGTTGATTTTCTGCTTATTGAAACCATGGGTCGGCTCGATGAAGCCCGGTGTGCCCTGCAAGCCGTATCATCACATGATATACCAAAGTGGGTGAGTTTCATAATCAGGGATCCGGAACATCTGCTTGATAACAGTTCACTGACCGAAACGGTATCCATGGTATCTGGTGAAGACGCTTCAGCAATACTTGTCAATTGCTCTCGCTTACCTGATGCAGTTAAGGCTGTGGAGGTTCTTTCAAATACAACGGATTTGCCTGTAGGACTCTATCCAAACCTTGGGAAGTCCATGCCCTCTCCGGATGGCACTATTGAAGAATATTTCTCTGTAGAAGAGTTTACCGAAGCCATGAGAGCAGCGATCACCGCAGGAGCTAGAATTGTCGGTTCTTGTTGCGGCTCCGGTCCGGAACATACAAGGGCACTCAATACCCTCTTATGAATTTGAGTTGAGAGTTTTGCTAACAGATAGTTAATTGTAACTTACAATCATGGATTTCGGCGAACTGCTGAATGAACTAGCCCTTTCCCTAAATGCTCTCCACCGCCGGGATGTGTGCGGGCGGGGAGAAACCCTGGCCCAATGTTTCATCCTTTCATCCGTCCCCGATGACGGCATATACATGAGCAGACTTGCCGGCAAGCTGGGCATAGATAACAGCACACTGACACGACTGATGGAAAACCTGGAAAAACACAATTTGGCATTCAGGAAAAAAGATGAGGATGACAGGCGGCTTGTTAATGTATTTCTTACGGAAGAAGGCCAGGCTGTCATGTTCCGGTTTGAGGCGCGGATTGAAAATCTTGGTAGTCGAATTCTTGACGATCTTCCACCTGAGAAGCGGGAACTAGTGAAGGAATCTCTGGAGTCACTCCTGTGGAGTCTTTCAAAAGAGCTGTTGCGAACAAGCTAATCCGTAATTTGTAGGTTACAAAGATGCCCAATCGTTTTTCATCGCTCCTTCTACAGTGGTATGACAAAGCCCGGAGGGATTTGCCGTGGCGGGGAGAGGAGGACTCTTACAAAATCTGGCTCTCAGAAGTGATGTTACAGCAGACACAAGTTGACACAGTGATACCATATTACATAAAATGGGTGGAACGATTTCCTTCAATTGAGTCAGTAGCGTTGGCCACTCAGGATGAACTGCTCAAGTTCTGGGAAGGTCTCGGTTACTATTCACGTTGCCGGAATTTCCACAAGGCAT
>PBTS01000016.1:0-28440 GCA_002729175.1 Fidelibacterota bacterium | reverse complement strand
TCACCATTACAAGCACCATCTTGAAAGGAATATTTGCCTGCAAGGCGTGAGGTATGTTTGCCGGCAGGATGATCATCTGTCCAGCCTGAACGACTTGAGATTCTTGGGCGACAGTCACTTCTGCCTCTCCGTCGGTAACGTGGACAAAGGCATCGAAAGGCGCCGTATGTTCGCTCAATCCCTGACCCTGTTCGAAAGCGAACAGCGTTATGCTTCCCTTCTCACCCTTGATAAGCGTTTTGCTGACAACAGATTCAGACTGGTATTCCACAAGATCGTTTATGTTAGAAACTGGGGGTGATTCTTGCATTGTCTATTTCTCCTGCCGCGGCATCCGCTTCAGATTCTTCTCCTGGAAAAGATTCTCCTCGAGGCCGCTGTCCAACTGAATTTCATCAAACGTTACTCTCGTGGTGTGTTCTTTCTGAACGTCCTTGACAATAATGCCAGTCATGATATTGTAGTCTCCCATCCTGCTGGTGTTAAAAACCTTGGTCTTCTTCAAGTTTCCGTTTTGATCGTAGGACTCTTCTTTTACCGCTAACAAGGTTGCTTTCTCTACCCAGGTCATATGTTTGGAATAGTTGGATTTGGCTTCAGGTTTCGGTGTCACTTCCAGCATATAGCACTCTTTTCCGTCCACCTCGTCGTCATCCAGGCGAACGAATTCATTCTCATTAAGCTCCCTGCTGGTCATATCTTCATAACTGAGGTCTGAGCCCATGAAGGAATCGCCTTTCTTCTTTGATGAGATTCGGCGGATCTTATTGAAAGCAGGAAGCCACATGCGCATTTCATCATCCTTATCGTCGTGTTCAATCTTTAAGAAAGCTACCCCCTTATCATCGGCCGGAGCCAGAAACCAGAGGATCTGTTTATTTCCGCTATCAACCAATTGTGAAAAAATGATGGATGTGCGTGTCTTCCCTTTTGAATTGGTCAGAACCATGGTCGTCTTGGAAGTCATATCTGTGGGTTGTTTTCGTTCATCCATCATTTTGGCAATGTCATAGCCGGATTGACCCCGAAGGACTGTAATGAAAAGCAGAGCCAAAAGTGTTATTCTCATGGTTATTCTCCTAAGCTTTCATCAATCTTGATTTTAACATTTCCGCAATGACCGCCAGAATAGTCAACGTCCCTACGGATGTAGATATCATAGCAAAAATGAGCAATCCGCCTATGTACTGAACAGGGATAAACGTCGAAAACAACAGAGCACCAAATCCCAGGTTTGAGGTAGCGTCTAAAATGATGGGATAACCTACATCTTCTATAACTTCACGCGTTAGTTCATCAGAAGAAATTCCACTCCTTGAAATATTGCGGTACTGCGCAACATAGTGGAGGGCAAAATCGACACCGACACCAATGATGATAGCTGAGAGAATTGCCGTAACATGGGAAAGTTCGACACCGAATAGACCCATCAACCCAAAATTCAAAATAACGGCAGAAACAAGAGGTGTAACTGATAGCAACGCCCACAAACCTTTCTTGAAAAAAATCCAGGAAATGAGAAAGATCATAACAATTGAAACCAATATACTGGTAATTGCCGATCTGATAACCATATCTACCAGTTCACGCATAATGACCAGGAGCCCCGTGATGGTTGTCTTGATATCGTTCTCGGCAATGGACTGAANCTCTTTTTCAGTATCCTGGACAAACTTAACTATCATGTCCGTGGTAATATTCCCCATGAGGGCTGTCATCAGTCCAGTATGATAGTCATAATCAACCANCGAACTGAAATCATCTGGATCGCCAGACATGGAATAAAGCGTAAACAGGTTATTTACTTTTCCCCTCGTTTCCGGAATAGTCTCAAATTCCGGATCATCATCCATGACGGTGCGGTGCATCTGCTTGATAACGTCCACGATGGAGAATGTTGAATGTACACTCGGATGCGAATCAACAAAGGTCTGAATGGTCTGCACCTTATTTAAGATATCAGGAGACTTCAGATCTCCTTCGATCCTGATATTGATATCCATAACGCCGGCCATTTCTCGGTTCATGAAATCGATACTGTCGCGGATTTCAGTACCCGGTTTGAAAAACTTGGTAAAATCAACTTCNACTTCCACNANNANTATCCCNANTGCCGCNACNANAACTATCCCACTTCCTAGCNCCAGAATTATCTTCCGATAGCGGATAACAAGCCTTCCATANACANTTACTATTCTCTCAATGGGACTCAAATGTGTCACCGCCTTAGATTTCAAATCCCATTCGTGACGAACGATCATNGCNGGGAGAAACAGCGAGGACAAAAGCCATGCCCAGGTAATNCCGAGCGAAACGGTAATACCGTAACCGGTGAACTGTTCGATGGGAGCAAAGATCAGTGANAGGAAAGCGACAATGGTGGTCAGACTTGTCAGGAATATTGGCAACAAGAGTTTGTCCATGGTTACATGAGTAGCCTTCTCTACATCCTTATGCTTGCGCAATTCCCGTAAGAACTTTGTAAGAATGTGAACTCCATCTGCTGCGGCAATTGTCAACAAAATAATCGGCATGGATGAATTCACCATAGTGAAAAGGAATCTTTCCGAGCCGGTCAAGGTCACAACCCACCCCATAAAGCCCATCATGGACACAAGGGACATGATAATCACTCCCCAAACCAGTTTGACGGCGTTTGCGCTACGGAAGTTCACGGCCAAAACAGTGAGCAATATTCCTATGCCAAGTATCATCAGAATCAGTACATCTTCCATAATGAGTGTTGGGATAGTTCCAAAAATATAAGGTGTACCACCGTAATGAATTTCATAACCACCCAGGAACCGTTCCGAGATCTCCACCATTTTGTCCCGCAAGATATTGTTATCTATCTCTGTTTGAGGTTTAATCATGATATTCGCATAATCACCATGACGTCCCACCATCCGTTTCTTCAGGCTGGAAAGTCTGTTGAGGTATTGCTCAATATCATGAACTTCATCCGCAGTCAGATTCCGGGAAGGCTGGAGACTGCTTATTTCGAGAAAACCATCGTCGCTGTCCATCCGATCTGTCGTCGATATTGATATAACTTCGTCCACCTCCGGAAGTTCTTCCAGAGCGCGGCTTGCATCCCATAGCGATGCCAGCAGTTTCTCATTAAAAACTGATTTTCCCGGTAACCCAAACGCAATGAAACCCATATCGGTACTACCGAACTCATTCCTCACATTTTCCCAGGTAACACGGGCTTCGGTATTTTGCGGGAGCAGTTTCATCACGTCTTCGTCAAAAACGAAATGGGGCAGTTTTTCCGCGAAACGATCGTAAGATGAGGAGAAGACCCGGGCGGCCGTCTCATCAGGCAAAACCCATTCTCCCACCCATTTAAAAACCAACAGGAGGTTGCCACTCAAGCCCGTAATCAGAATAAGAGATAACAGTACCATTACCCGGATGGTCCGCTTGGAATTCTCCATACTCTGCCGGATAAACCACGCTTTAATGCGATCACTCATTCTCAATCTACCTCTCTTGCTCTGCTCGGTGTGATCTCGCTGCACGGAAACCGTCCTCCGTGAAGAGACTTTCCACAATCATGCTTACGAAGGTCTTTACCGTATCCACCGGTGCTAGATTATTATTAATGAAAATTAGGACTGAAATGTCGAATTGACCATATTCATATGTCAATAGAAATCTACCGGACAGCACTGAAAAAGAGTACCGATAGTTAATAAATTTAAAAGCAGACAAAACCCTTATTATGAAGCGCCGACGCAGATATCGCAACATTGTTTCTCACATCACAACGCTGGAACTTATTCAATCCGATGATTCCGGCCTGCTGATGGACGGTGACCTTTTTTCAGATCTCACCGGCGGTCGGGGAACAGATCTGTTTCTTGGCCAGTACAGCGAAAGGGGAATCATGTTCGCTCTGAAAAAGCTTGGCCTTCTTGACAGGGTAAAGCGCAAAGGATTGGATAATCTGTCAGTTTTCATGGATACTTCCAGGCCTTTTCAACACCTTTTCAGATTGCACCACAACGAAGACGGCAAACATCATCTTGTGGCTGAGTTGGTCATGAGACGTGGCACTTTCACACCGCCTGAGATCAAATCAACAAAAGGCAACAGCTGGGATATCCTCGTGGTGGAGTGGCTCATGTTGCAGAACCACCTCGCTTCTTTTTCAAGTCGAAGCCCCCAGCTTCCTCATCAGGACTGCCCGGGACTTGGACTGGCACAGGAAGCGTTAGAAATCTTCTACTGGATGGGGCGAAGAGCCAGGTGTGATGGTGTTCTCATCATCCCTAACAGTGTGGCTGCGGCTATGATATATTCCGGGGAATTCGCTTTTTTGGATCCCTGTCGCCAGGGAATGATGAAGTCAATTCAGAAATTGTGTAAGCAACAGTCCCTGGCCCAGGTGGCGTGGGCCTGGGAAGAAGGAAAAATTGTTGGCAAGAAGGAAGGAAAGATGGATAAATGGAAACCCGCTGAAATGCTTCTTCCCACTTCAAGGAGTACAAAAAAATACTTCAGGTCCCGGTCCTACCGGGGTCGTGTAAAAAAAAAGGAACCTGTAACAAAATTGCAAATTGAACCGGGATACGAAAAAAGGTTTACATCCCATTGGCAGGCTTGCGACTGATTAACTATCACCTCTTATGAAAATGGCCGGCAAGTTTGTATCTTCCAAATCATCCATTAAAGATAAATGAGAACAAAATGACTAAATCAAAAATATCGATGCAGTTAACGGTTGTTATTCTGNGCTTTATGAGTATAGCCGCAGGAAAAGATGATGTCATGATCAGCTATCACCTATCCATGCCGGAGCCCCACACTCACTATTACGAAGTTGGAATGACGGTGAGCAACAACCTTGATAAGACTGTCCAGCTCAAAATGCCTGTCTGGACACCAGGCTCCTATCTGGTACGGGAATTCGCCCGACACATCCCCAGGGTCCGAGCATATGCGGGAACGCAACAACTCAAGGTGNAAAAAATAGACAAGAACAGCTGGGAGGTGCAGGNGGGCTACTACAAAGAATTTACCGTCATGTACCGCATCTACGCTTATGAACAGTCGGTGAGGACAAGTTATCTGAGTGATTCCAGAGGCTATCTCAACGGAACGTCCATTTTCCTCTATGTAGCTGACCGGAAATATGAGCCGGGAGAAGTGAAGGTGACACCCTTCCGGGGCTGGCGAAAAATCTCTACCGGACTGCCCAAAGTGAAGGGACAGCGAAACACATTCTCGTTCCCTGACTACGACGTATTGGCCGATTCACCTTTCCTCATTGGTAATCATGATGTGCTCACTTTCAAAGTGAAAGGGATACCCCACGAAATTGCTCTTTATGGGCAAGGCAATGTGGATAAAGACCAACTGAAAGATGATTTCAAGAAAATTGTTCAGGCTACTGTAGATATTTTCGAAAATCTTCCCTATGATCGCTACGTTTTCTTCATCCTCATGCTAGACGGCCTGGGCGGCGGTCTTGAACACCTCAACTCCACCACNATTCAGGCAGACAGGTGGATTTTCTCAGATGACAATCGTTATCAACGATTTCTCTCCACCGTAGCCCACGAATATTTTCACACATGGAACGTGAAGCGAATTCGCCCCATAGCTCTTGGCCCCTTCGATTATGACAGGGAAAATTACACCNANGANCTTTGGATCTCAGAAGGGATTACCAGCTATTACGACAATCTCTTGCTGTTGAGATCGGNCATAGTTGATGTTGAAGGCTATTTCAAATTTGTTGGTCGNGATATCAGGGGGGTGGAAACAGCACCTGGAAGACTGGTCCAATCCGCCGCGGAATCCAGTTTCGATACCTGGATCAAAAATTATCGCCGCAATGAAGAGTCCCACAATGTGATGATCTCTTACTATTCCAAGGGAGCTGTTACCGGGCTAATGCTTGATCTTGCCATCAATGCCAGTACAAACGGCAGGAAATCTCTGGATCAGGTTTTTCAAGAACTTAACAGGCGGTACGCAAATGATCCCTCTGCAGGTTTTACCTCAAAGGAATTCAGGACTATATGTGAAAATGTGGCCGACCGAACATTGGATGATGTTTGGCGATACGCAGATACCACCGACGAAGTGGACTACAATTCAGCACTTGAAACAGTGGGATGTATCCTTGAACGGAAGTACGGAGAAGGAGTGACTAGTTCAACTTCTTACTATGGATTCGCGACAAGAGGNGAAAAAAACCCTGTTGTGAGCAGGGTTTACGCAGGGACCCCGGCTTANACAGGCGGTCTCANTGTAAATGATGAAATTGTGGCTGTGAACGNNACAAGAGTGTCAACAAAGACACTCACTGACCGCCTTAANNACATCTCCATAGGTGATAAGGCCAAGCTTCTCATATCTCGGGAAGGACTAATGCAAACGGTGGAAATGANTGCTTNCGGGCCTCCTTACGACAGCTTTGTCATCAAAAAGACTGAATCACCCAGCAAGGATCAGAAACAACTTTTCGAGGGATGGCTCGGCACATCGTGGGAGAAGTAGAAAACAGCATCCCTAAACCCGTTGTCGTTCTCGCCAATGGTAATCCTCCTTCCCATCGCCACCCATTATCCATCCTCAATAATGCAGCCACACTTATTTGCACCGATGGTGCCGCTACAACCGCTGTAAAACTGGGCCGTATTCCAGATGTCATCATCGGGGATATGGATTCCATGGACGAGGCTCATATTCCGCCTGAAAGTGAAGTGATTGCCATGACCGGTCAGCACAACACCGATCTGGAGAAAGTGCTGGACTGGTGTGTGGGAAAAAACGTCCCCTCCGCCACACTCCTTGGTCTTTCCGGGATGAGAGAAGACCACATGATGGCGAACTTTGCTGTTTTTTCAGAATACAGCCACAGGTTGAAACTGACAGCCGTCACCGATTACGGTATCATCCATCAGGTGGCAGGAAATGAAAGTTTTGATTGCGAGCCGGGAGCAACTGTCTCTCTTTTGTTGGCCGCCAGTGAGCCAACGATATCTTCCCATGGCCTGAAATACACCCTGAAAGCTGAAAAACTGAAAACCGGAGGTCACGGCATCAGTAACAGGGCAGAGAGCGAGCACTTTGCTCTGGAGGTGTCAGGCGGCAGTCTGTTCCTCATCATCGGCCATATCGATTGAATCCTTTCTTACATCCCGTCGACACCGCCATCATTTTGATCTACGGGGTAGGACTGTTGGCGCTGGGTCTTTTCAGAAATAAGAAAGAAACAGGTAATTCTCACTACCTTCTGGCGGGCCGGCGGCTGACGCTCATCCCTTTTACCGCATCACTGGTGGCCTCATGGTACGGCGGCATCCTGGGCGTGGGGGAATTCACCTATCTTCACGGTCTTTCAAACTGGGTTGTTCTGGCACTGCCCTACTACCTCTTTGCATTTCTCTTTGCCCTTTTCCTGGCGGAGAGAATTCGAGAAGACAGTTTCGCCACCATACCCGACAGACTCCGCCGACACTATGGTGAGACAGCCGGCCTCATTGGTGCGGGATTTGTAACAATACTGACCACACCTGCACCGTATATTTTGAGCTGCGCGCTGCTCCTTACTTATCTTTTCGGAATCTCCCTGTTTCCTGCCCTTCTCCTGGCTACAGGGATCAGTCTAATCTATGTTTACAACGGAGGTTTCCGATCAGTGGTCCGAACGGATCTGCTCCAGTTTGGGCTCATGTTTACCGGGTTTGCTTTGCTCGCCTTCATCTGTTTTCAGAACTATGGTGGCTTTCAGGCATTAAGGAAAGGTTTACCGGAATTACACCTGACTTGGCACGGTGGAAATTCGACACAGTATATTCTCGCCTGGTTCTTTATCGCCCTCTGGACGTTTGTAGATCCCGGTTTCTATCAACGGTGTGCAGCGGCAAAATCACCCGCCGTTGCAAAAAAAGGAATTCTTGTTTCTATCGGGTTCTGGGCGCTTTTCGATTTTCTCACAGTTTCAGCGGGGCTCTACAGCCGTTTAGTTTTGCCCGAGGGGTCAGAGGCCGCTCTGGCGTTGCCTGCTTTGGGGTTGTCTGTACTTCCTCCTGTTATTAAAGGGCTCTTTTTTGCCGGTCTTCTTGCTACAATAATGTCCACAATTGACTCATTCGGTTTCATCAGCGCTATGACCTTTGGAAGGGACATTGTTTGGCGTATGAAACGGTCAGGAAATGAAGTGACGTGGGTAAAACTGGGGCTTCCTTTTATTGCCGCTTTTTCTCTACTTTTTGCCTGGTTATTACCATCAGTTATAGAGCTGTGGTATTCTCTCGGGAGCGTGATAATACCGGGGCTTCTTATCCCTTTTCTAACAACCTTTTGGAAAAAGAAACTTATACCAGCCGTTCCGGCAATGATGATACTCTCAACCGCTCTGAGTTTTGTGTGGTTTCTTTTTTGGTTTAAGGAGAATAAATACCCCTTGGGCATTGAGCCTTTTTATCCGGGGTTCATTTTATCTATTCTTTGGCTGTTAATTCCAGGAAAAATTTCGCCTAAATCAGGTTAGCTATTTTGAAGCTTCCATCTCCTTGGTATAGTCGCCAGTGGTGGCAGCACCGTTACATTTAGCTCGATGTAGAAACGCCTCTCTGGCATTATCGACATTGGCCGGATCACCACCCCATGCCTTCAAGGCCGGTTGCTGCAGTGCACGGCCGTAAGAGAAACTGAGTTTCCACGGTTTTTCTGTTTCCAAACAGTTCATAGCGTTTAAGTGTTCCGTAGCATGAATATCACTCTGACCTCCCGAAAGAAAACAGATCCCCGGTACCGCCGCCGGAACAAATCTCTTAAAACAGGAGACTGTCGCTTCAGCAACTTCGTCAACAGATGCCTGCTCTGAACATTCATAGCCGGAGAGAACCATATTAGGTTTAAGGACGATTCCCTCCAGATAGACATCCATGCGAACAAGAGCCTCAAAGACAGAGCTTAGCACTTCAGAGGTTACCTCGAAACTTGCCTCTATATTGTGCTCACCGTCCATGAGCACCTCCGGCTCTACGATGGGGACAATGTCTGCTTCCTGACAAAGGGTAGCATATCTGGCCAGAGCGTGAGCGTTGGCATCGATGCAAGCAAAGGAGGGCGCATCTTCAGTGATGGTGATGACCGCCCGCCATTTTGCAAATCTTGCACCAAGGTCGTAGTATTCTTTCAGTCGATCCCGAAGGCCGTCCAATCCTTCAGTTACTTTCTCGCCCTCAAAGCCCGCAAGTTCCTTGGCACCTTTGTCCACCTTGATACCGGGGACGACACCAAGATCTGAAAGGTGTTTCGAAAAGGAAACGTCTCCGTCCACCGTGGATTGGCGAAGCGTCTCATCAAACAAGATGACACCGCTGATGTAATTCTCCATCCCTTCAGTGGTAAAGAGCATATCACGGTACGTACGGCGATTTTCTTCCGTTGATTCTGCATTAATCTGGTCAAACCTTTTCCCGATAGTTGGCGTACTCTCATCCGCCGCAAGAATGCCTTTTCCCGGTGCCGCCATGGCTTTTGCCGTCGATTCTAACTGCTCAAGATTCATGGTGAATTATTCTCCTTATTTCATCAGGCCTGCCCAATATTACCCAGCATTACATTGAACCAATCTGTTGTCACATCAAAAGATTTCCCACCTATAATCCTGTCAAAATCTATAAGACTCAACTGACCGCCCTCATCCATGTCAAGACCCACTACGCCGCTCTCCCCCTTAAGTGCGCATTCAGCAGCCATGGCAGCACTTCTCTTGACCAAGTCCAGATCTTCTTCGTTAGGTGCAGCAGACCGAGCAAAGTAGCCGCTTTTCTGAACAAGGATCTTATCTGCCTGGAGCCGTTCGCCGAATTGTTCAGCGAACCACAAGCCGGGATTGATGAGATCAAGCTTCAAATGCCCGAAAGCGTCTCGTGCCACTGCTTCTCCCGCTGCTTCCTTTTCCTTCACAATTGTCTCAATGCCTGCACCCTCACTCAGGAAAATGTTCACCCCGTCTTTTTCGTCCATTCTTTTCATGAGACGATCACATTCGGCTGAAAAATCAAGTTCGGTCTCAGGGACGTAAACCGCATCNAGATCCCACCGGTCTTCGGAGATAAGAATTTCAGGAAGAAATATTTTTTGTTTCAACCGTTCACGGTATGCGTGGGCCGTGGCCGCGGTGAGCCAGCCGCAGTGGCGACCCATTACTTCATGGATAATGAGTTGGCGACGGCTCGTGGTATTTTCGTTGGCAATATTCTCAAAAAACACGGCTCCCTGCTCCGCAGCTGTAGCGGCACCCAAAGTTTGAACAATAGGATAAACATCGTTGTCTACCGTCTTTGGTAATCCCACCACAGTGAGCTCAGCACCCATCTCCTTTAAAACATCAACGAGGCTCGCCGCCATGCTATTGGTATCATCACCACCGATAGTATGTAAAATAGAAATACCGTCTTCCAGAAGCTGCCGGGCCGCAATCTTAAGAGGCTCTTCCCCCTCTTTAATAAAACCACGCTTTAGGCAGTCTTCCACATTGGTAAGTTTCACTCGGCTGTTGCCGATAGGGCTCCCTCCAAAGAAAAGAAGAGTTTGGGCTCGCTCGCGAACGGAAGTTGAAATCTCAAGTGACTGGCCAAGCAACAGACCTCTGTAACCGTGGAGGTAACCCAACATATCACTTTCCGGTGCCTTGTGGTTATACTCCAACATCAATGCACCAATTGACGCAGAAAGACAGGGTGCTATGCCGCCAGCCGTAAGGAATGCAATTTTCGGTGTTGTCTCCTGACTCATAACTGAGCTAAAAATTAATGTGATTGTTACAGTGAGAAAAGGTGCATTAATGATATTTTAGAGAAAATTCAGTTAAACGAACTTCTTAACTGGATAATCACCTCGTACATAATTACTTTCCGATCTACCCAACAACAAAAGGATAGGGAGATTAAAGAATGTCTGAAGTGAAAGTAAATAATTTCAAAGCGTGCTGTGACCAGTTTGAGAGAGCCGCCGAAAAACTTGGACTGGAAGAAAACTTTTCAAATTCACTCATGATGCCCGATCGTGAACTTGCCGTCGAAGTACCACTCAACAGAGACGACGGCTCGCTGGCCGTCTTCAAGGGGTATCGTATTCAGCACAACAACGCCCGCGGTCCTTTTAAGGGTGGGATTCGTTACCATCAGGAAGTCGATCTGGACGAAGTGCGGGCCCTGGCTGCTCTCATGACTTACAAGACTGCTGTAGTGGATATCCCTTACGGCGGCGGAAAAGGCGGCATAACCATAGATCCAAGGGACTATTCCGAACGGGAACTGGAACAGCTGTCTCGACGGTTCTTCCGAAGGATCAGTCCAATCATTGGTGTGAATAAAGACATCCCCGCCCCGGACGTCAATACCAACGCTCAGATCATGGCGTGGTTTATGGATGAATACAGTCAAAATCACGGTTATAGCCCGGGTATAGTCACCGGAAAGCCCATCGATTTGGGTGGCTCTCTCGGCAGGGAAGCTGCCACNGGCCGCGGTGTGTATTTCACTATTCGTGAAGCAGCTGCGGAGTTTGAAGTGGATCTTTCTGAAGCNACGGCTGTGATNCAGGGATTTGGCAATGTGGGCTCTTTTGCCGCCAAATTCCTCCACGAAGCCGGNTGCAAAGTAATAGCTGTTAGTGATGTCACCGGCGGGCTCCATGAACCCAATGGACTTGACATTTCATCACTGACGGACTATGTGAAAGAAAATCGAGTNATCGAAGGTTCCGGNCAGGGTAAAAAACTCTCAAATGAAGAGCTTCTTACTATNCAGTGTGATTTTCTGGTCCCGGCGGCTCTGGGTGGCGTTATTCACAAAATGAATGCCGATAACCTCAACTGCCGTTTNGTTATNGAGGCAGCCAACGGCCCCACTACCCCGCCGGGGGACGAAATACTTTTTGATAAATCGATCCCTGTCATCCCCGATATTCTCACCAATGCCGGTGGCGTTACTGTCTCATATTTTGAGTGGGTACAAAACCTTCAGCAGTTCAGATGGGAAGAAGATGATGTGAACGCAAAACTGGAAAAAAAGATGGTTTCGGCCTATAGTGAGGTGAGCGCACTCCGTAAAGAAAAGAAGGTTTCTTTCAGAACCGCGGCCTTTATGGTTGCCATTGATCGGGTCGCTAGATCAGTAAAGCTTAGAGGTTTCTAGCTTCCGTCTTTATAATCTCTTAAAGTCTCGCCAATATAGATCTGTCTCGGCCTGTAGATTCTCGCCTTAGGCTCTTCCCTCATCTCCTTCCACTGCGCGATCCAGCCAGGCAGGCGTCCCATAGCAAACATGACCGTGAACATCTCGGTGGGTATGCCCATGGCACGATAAATAATGCCGGAATAGAAGTCGACATTCGGGTAGAGCTTTCGCTTAATGAAAAAATCGTCCTTGAGAGCCACGTCCTCCAATTCCTTTGCAATCTCAAGGAGAGGATCATCAACTCCGAGCTTCTGGAGAAGTCTGTCGGCGGCCCCTTTCAGTATCTTAGCTCTAGGATCAAAGTTCTTATACACCCGGTGCCCAAAACCAAACAGCTTGAAATCGGACTCCTTATCTTTTGCCATATCAACATACTTCTTGTAGTTCATATCGTCATCACGGATTACACCGAGCATTTCGATCACTTTCTGGTTCGCTCCACCATGGAGCCTTCCCCAGAGTGCCGCTATCCCTCCAGCAATGGAAATGTACAGATTGGCCTGACTACTACCCACCATTCTGACCGTTGATGTGGAGCAGTTTTGCTCGTGATCAGCATGCAAGATGAGCAGAAGCCTTAAAGCATCAGCCATCACGGGATCTACTTCATATTCCTCTGAAGGCAGAGCAAACATCATGTAGAGAAAGTTCGCTTCATAACCAAGATCATTAATGGGATAGATGAACGGTTGCCCGCATGATTTTTTGTACGAAAACGCCGCTAAGGTCTTTAGTTTGGCGATAAGACGGACAATATTGATATCCATGTCACCATTCTCTTCATCCGGATAGAACGTTGAAAGGGCAGCAACAGTTGAAGCCAGAACACCCATTGGATGGGCATTCATGGGATAACCATCAAAGAAGCGCTTAAAATCCTCGTGGATCATGGAGTGATNGGTCAGTTGCCTGGAAAACTCCGCAAGCTCCTTTTCAGATGGTAGATGGCCATGGATCAGCAGATAACAGACTTCAACAAATGTCGAATGTTCCGCAAGTTGCTCAATGGGAATGCCCCTATATCTCAGGATACCTTTTTCGCCGTCGATAAACGTGATAGAACTGGCGCATGAACCGGTGTTGCCATACGCCGGATCAAAAGTGATATAACCTGTCTCTTTTCGGAGACGACTAACATCAAGGGCCTTCTCCCCTTCCGATCCCTCAATGAGCGGGAGTTCAACAGCTTTACCATCTAGTTCTATTTTTATTGAAGACATCTGTCTCTAACCAAAAAGAGCGGTGACATTATCACCACAATTATTGAATTNACTTAGCAATCGTAATTTAGAGTTTTCACTTTTAATCGAAAAGGGGTGATGTTGACAATTTTCCCTAAATTCGCCCGCATGGGAAAGCTTAATCAATCTGTTTTACTGGTTCTCCTGCTTCACACTTCCGTGGTCTCTGCCGTTGATATTTCATCTCTGATTTTCTTCGATCTGAACGGTTCAACTCAGGAAGCNATCAATCCTGCCTTCACTGTAAGACGTGCCTACCTCGATCTGAGAGAGCAGTTGACAGATAATATTTCGTTTCGCTTGACCACTGATTCACAATCATCTAGTGATGGGAAAATGGAGGTATTCCTAAAACATGCCTTTGTGTCGTGGCGAACAAGGCTTGGTGAGTTCATGGTGGGTTCCCAACCAACAAATTATTTCGGTCCGTTAAAACAGACATGGGGTCTAAGATTTATTGAAAAATTNCCGGGGAANCTCCATGGGTTCGATGATACTGCTGATCTTGGTATCTCACTTCGGCGAGTCGTTGGATCTGATTTACTGATTAATGTCGCTGTCTTCAACGGTACAGGATTCAACAAACCTGAAAATGATGCTTATAAAAGAATGTCTNTCCTTGTGAGTAAGGGGGAACAGAATCTTTCCCGAAATACCGGCCATAACTTTGGTATTGTGGGATCTGTTGAACCTTATGGTTACTGGAATGATGATGTCTACCTGAATTACAGGTATGGTGGATTTGCAGGTTTTTCTAATTCACAGCTTCGGGCTGGCGTTGATCTTCAAATCGAGCATGATGCCGGTCTCGATCATCAAGAACGGATATTGGCTATTTACGCTTCCCTGAAAAGATCAGAACAGATTTCCCTCTTCGGGCGAATTG
This sequence comes from Fidelibacterota bacterium, assembly GCA_002729175.1. GTDB lineage: Bacteria > Fidelibacterota > Marinisomatia > Marinisomatales > S15-B10 > UBA2125. Next base: position 14,098 of record PBTS01000016.1, on the reverse strand, counting down.
ATCTTTATGATTCTTCAGTAGATTATCCAGACATGCGGGAACATTTCGTCCTGTTGGGGGTGATCTACAGCCCGGCCGNTAACTTCCAGATCGCCCCGAATGTCAGATACACTTTTTTCGGAACCGATATATTGGAGCCGNACTGGGAAGGACGTCTAAGCTTTCAGTTTAGAATCTAGCGTTGGCTTTTAAACAAGTCTGAAGTCGCAAGTTCCGCGGCTTTATCAAGATCTTCAATAAAATCGATCTCTATACAAGGCAAGTCCGAAACATCCACATAGTGAAGTTCAATTTTGGCTAAAAGTGGATGAATAGCAGCCTCAAAGTAGTCAGCTTTTCCTCCCGCTTCAATGAGTTGTGAAAGTGAATCTGCAAACTGACTGTTAAATGCTTCGGACAGTTTTGCCACACCGATGAATTCGCCCAGTGAATTTTCTTCAATCAGCTCCTTCCCTATGGCTACTATCCGCTCATCAGCACCTTCAATTACCTTTACCTCCTCTTTGCCGCACTGTTTCGCTTCTACTGCAAGCACATTGTCTTTGTCGTCATCAAGGACCCTCTGGAGAAGCTCAACAGGGTAAAGAACATCCCCATTCATGAGCAAACATTCGCCTTCACGAAGTACATCTTCACACAAATGAAGTGAATAGGAGGTGTTCGTTTCGAAGAAATGCGGATTATTGATAAAATTGAACTCGAATTCATCGAAACTGGTTTTCAAGTGATTAATGATCATACCCTTGTAGTAACCGACGACAATGGTAGCCTCGGAAATACCAACCTGTTTTAACGCTTTCACCTGGTAATCGAGGATTGGTTGACCCGCCACTTCCAGGAGACACTTCGGCTTGTCAAAGGTGAGGGGATAAAGTCGTCGGGCGACACCTGCTGCTAGAATGATCGCTCTCATAAGAGGCCGAAACTACGAGGGCTTTGAGAAACAGTTAACTTTTTTCTGATCCTGATACAACTGAATACGCTTCCCACACCTGCCCCGGATCCATAGTGGTGTGACAAAGAAGTGGCATATCGCTGTTGTGGCACTGATTTTTTTTACAAGGGCTGCAGTGAACGTTCTGAAAAATGATTTTGGTACTGTTTCCAAATGGAGCAGTGACTTCAGGATCGCCTGCACCAAACAGTGAAACCGTTGGCACTCCAAGGTTCGCCGAAATGTGACCCAAACCTGAGTCAGAAGCAATTGCACCGGCACATTGAGAAATCAGTGCAATGGTTTCTCGAAGAGAGGTTTTGCCGCAAACGGACTTCAAATTCCCGGCCGGGAAAGATTCCATAAGCTCCATGGCAATGGGGACATCTCTCTTTCCTCCAACGAGCAGGACAGATATACCACTGTTCAAGGCAAATTCGATGATTCCTTTCCAAAGTGTTGTTGGCGGTCGTCTTGAGGGAGCTATACTACCGGAAAAGATAGCTAAAGGAGATGCCATATTGAGTGATTCTAGAAGGACCTTTGCTGATGCTACCTCATCATCAGTAACAGCGATTTGGGCGGTCAGTTCAGCAGTTGTATCATACTCTTTCAATAAATTGAGGTATCGTTTGGATCGATGCGTTTTTTCGGATGGCGGAGTTATAATCTCTGTCAGAAGCGGTGATCGACCCTGACCGGTATAGCCGATTCTCTCTTCGGCACCGGAGAACCATCCTATGTAAGCAGATCTCCACGATCCTGAAAGAAGATAAAGGCGATCCAGCTCCTTTGACTTCAACTGACGTCCGATCTGAGTGGCGCCTGCCACTCCTTTATCATCGTTATTGGCAATTCTCAACATATCATTAATGAATGGACTGTTTTTCACTACAGGGACCACCCATTCACGAGCTATAGCAACAATACGGTCATTTACGTGAGAATCCCGACAGTGCGCGAGGAAAGGAAGGGCCATGACAGCATCTCCCACCCAATTGGGAATGTAGACACCNACGTTCATCTTTCGCCTCCACCCACATGTTCTTCTATAGCATTTACAAGACGAGCAGACGCCTTTCCATCCGTACGGTACAGGTAACGCTCGGTTGCCTTTTTCCTCGCCCCAGACATGCTGTTTGGATATTTCATTGTTTCACTTACTACAGTCTCCAGCTCTTCCGGGTGGTCAAGATGTTGAGTGAAATTGATTTTCTCAGTCCGTGCTAGATCGAGACGCTTCTGCAAACGGGATTTCAGGATTCGGTGCTTAAGTCGTGGTTTGTAGAAGGTTGTTTGAATAATAGGTCGATCNAGGGCCAGATATTCAAAGAGTGTCGAAGAAATATCAGAAAGGAGCATATCCGAGACCGAATAGTAGGGAACAATATTGTAATCTTCCCGGGTAACAAGATATATCCCCTNACCTGAAATCTGTTTGGCCTGTTCACTGTGATGCCTGTAACGGCGCTGGCTCCAACTGAAACCGTGCAACTTGATGATAACATTCACTTCCTGAGCCAGCCCTGGTAGCTTANGCAACACCTGTTCCACCGATGAGGGGTAGAATGTTGGAGCGTAAAGAAGCGTTGGGCGCTCTGGAGAAAGGTTTAGAGTTTCAAGGAATTGGCTATTTTTTTGTGAGTCCGTCGAAGCGAGAGGATCTATCTTAGTATAACCTGTAAGAACAAGATTTGTCTCTCCCCTCCTAGTCAATTCATCGTACCGCTCCTGACTTTCAACGGTTCTGATATTGATCCGTGGCGAATTGTCCCTGTAATAACTCTCTTTCAGGCCGATGCCGTGATAAACCATCACCGCCACCGTATTGTCACTCACCACTTTCTCCAGCATACCGGGGATACCAACAATAACCACATCAAACTTTCTGCTCCTCAGTTCTGCTTGTCGTGTCGCTTCATTATCACCATCAATGAATTCAATTCCAACTGTTTCAACCGCCTCAGAGAGGTGACGGCGTTCAAGATCGTTAATGATGTGTGGTATTGATGCTGAGAGAGAATATCCACCCCTTTGCTGAAACTCNTCAATAATCGGTAGAAAATTGGGAAGGTAATAGAGATGGTGNCATTCAAATAGAATGGAGGTCATTAGCNATTCAAGATATCGTTATCAAGTAGATTAAATGTAACGCAGCGGAACTTATAAACATTGAATCACTCCTCAAAACGCACCTATCTTCAAGTCAATGCGTCAGTCAAATGAGATAAGGCCAATCTTCATCGCTGGAAGTGAACGTTCCGGTACAACACTTTTGCGCCTAATGCTTCACGCCCATCCTCGCATCGCCATCCCACCTCAGACAAAATATTTGAGAAAACTTTACAAACGACGGCTGTTATTCGGGAACCTTCAGAAGGAAAAGAATCGAGAAAAACTTGCGGAGTGGTTCTTGGATCATTTCGATAAAAGCACGAAACTGAACGATCTTGAAATCGATCAAGATTCTGTAAGAAAAGGGATATTGGAATCAAAGTCACTCGGTGCCGCCCTGGCTGTCCCGTGGATTTGCTACGCACAGGAACACGGGAAAGAGCGGTGGGGCGACAAACGACCGTACTACATCCACCATATGGAGAAGCTCAGACAGCACTATCCTGATGCACAGATCATTCACCTTATCAGAGATNCTCGTGATGTTATTGCTTCACTCAAAAAAATGCCCTGGTGGAATAACAGCCTGAACTACTCTGCCCTCAACTGGAAATTAGCCATACGGCACGGCATAAATGCGCGAATGAACACAAAACTGGATGAATATTTGGAGCTTCGGTACGAGGATCTTCTGGCCGAGCCTGAACGAGAACTTCAGCGTGTTTGTCAATTTCTGGGTGAAACCTACGACCCGGCCATGCTTCAATTCCAGGGAATCGCTCAGCGAGCAGTCCCCGACTACAAGATGGATTGGCACTCAGCAACGCGAGAACCGCTAAACGCAAGTTCTGTAGGAAGGTGGGAAAAAGATCTTTCCAAAGAAGAAATTGCTATTGTGGAATGGGCTACTGGTGAAGAGATGGTTCAATTAGGCTACACTCTCTCAAAGGCTCAGGAGCCGGATTTTCAATCGCGGAATCGTTATGAAAAAGAAGCACGGACCTTCAAAGCCAGGAAGCGACGACTCGAAATTACCGATTCCATTTTTTCTTTCTTCTACAGGTGGGAAACGGATTACAGGATGGGATAATTCATTCGCCGAACTTCACCCACGCCTGCTGGAGATCTTCCGCCGTATCGATCTCACACCACTCGCTCTCATCGAACTTCACACACTTCAGCGTTAAACTTCCACCGTCAACTGCATCAGCGATAGCCTGCTCATAATAGACATTACGCTCGCCCTTCTGAAGCAGACGATTGAGCCGCNNCAGAACTTTGTCGAAAAATGAATCAAATGAAAAGCTGTATGCATTGACTGTCTTGTAGAGTTTACTGATATCNTCTGGACGATTAGGCGTGGTTTTGAGATAGAACTTTTCAACCAAATTATCCGAAGCTGTGGTCACTANCGTACCGTCCATCCCGTCNCTGAAGCTGTCTACAGCCATCTGGTTATGGCCCAACAGTCNATCCAGNACGCCATNAGCGAAAAATAGATCACCTTCCAAAAGTAGAAAGTCTTTTTTTAGAAAATCAGTTGCAAGCGCTAGAGAGACAACATTGTTGGTCGTTTCCCACTCTTCGTTTTCCACATACGTGATGGCGAGATTGCCATAAGAGTTTCCCACCGCATCTTTGATTATGTCCGCCTTGAAGCCTACCACCAGAATAGCTTCTTCTGTGGGCAATTTGTCCAGCTGATTTAGTAATCTCAGTAACAGCGGTTCTCCCGCTACTTCAACCATGCATTTTGGGATCCTCTCAGTATAGACTCCTAAACGACTGCCCGCACCAGCGAGAAGAACTACAGCTTGTTTAGGTCCAGTCAATTATTCAGTTCAGGTGTGACGATAGCTCCATCGTCTTTGGTATAATCCCACTCTTTAACCGGAGTACGCCAGTCACCGTAACGGAACGTGAGATAATCTTCAACATCTTTCGGGGCGGTATAATCCTTATTTCGAAAGGTGATCACTTTTGTTTCATCATAGAAATGAGCCGGAACGGACTTCTTTGTATAGAGNTTGGGNCCGCCNCANGACCAGACGTAATCATTGTCTTGGCGCGTTGCNATGAAACAGTCCATGGTCACCTTCCCTTTTTTCAGNAAACCAGCTTTCTGGAAAATTTTTACTATTCTCTTTTCACCTTTTTTNAAAGGTGGGTCGATGAACTCCTGACGACGNATNCGGGCAAGATAGCCTGCGAACCGAATTTTCCACANTGCCCNGGNGAGTTTTTTCACATCTGGACGAAANATGCGCAGATCNAGGTCTGTATCCCANGGCAAGAGCCTCTCTTCCCTCACAATACCTAANAGCGTTCCGGCGGTGAGGCAATACTTGATGCTGCACTGNTCAAANATCNCNGTTACAGTCTCCAATAATTGGAGAGCTGACTCNNCATTTTCACCCTCCAGTCTGTGCGGTGTTCCCAAAGCTAACTGTTCAAAAAATCTTTGATAGAAGCAACAATCCTTTCTNCNGCTTTCCCATCGCCGTAAGGATTATCGCCATTCCATTCAGGTGAATCGTTTGCCCATGAGAAATTACTTTCGATGTCAGCNCCCACAGTAAGTGCGAAACCGGCNTCCACNCCTTCNGGNCGCTCCGTCTNATCACGACACACCAATACNTTTTTCCGAAATGCGGCACACTCNTCCTGAATGCCGCCCGAATCTGATATCACAAANCGNACTTCNCTTAAAAGTCTGAGNAACTCCTCATAAGATAACGGTTCAATGACTTTAACTGATNTAAGAAGATCCCGGTGTTTNACCACTTCCGGATTAGGATGCATNGGAAAGATNAATTCCAAATCACTGTTAGAAGATGCAAGGTGTTCNATCTGCCGAAACATCNCCGCNATTGTTTCACCAAAGTTTTCCCGCCTGTGAAGCGTTATTAAAATCTTATTTCCGTATTTTACTGGAAAGTTGTACTTCAGGCAAGCGTCCACCACTGTGTTGCCAGTAACAACAGTACCGTCACATTCTTCTGCTTCGAGATTTTCTTTTGCAGCGGTAGTGGGTGCCCAGTTGAGCTGTGCGACCCTTGAAATAAGTTGGCGGTTCAGCTCCTCAGGAAACGGCGCATTTAGATCGTGAGTCCTGAGGCCCGCTTCTACATGCCCCACAGAAATACGCTGGTAGAAAGCGGTGAGGGCCACTGCCGCCGCTGTTGTGGTGTCCCCTTGAACCACTACCAGCCGGGGAGTTNCACTCTGTAAAAGGAGCTCTGTTTCAGCCATGACGCGCTGCATTACATCCCCTGGCGACTGCCCTTTTCGCATGATGTCCAATCGAATATNGGGCTCGGGGAGTAAATGCGCCACATCTTCAAACAATTCATCATGCTGGCCTGNAAAAAGTGTTTTAAAAAGGACTCCCTCAGCCGCCAGTGACTCAATTACNGNCGAAAGTTTGATCACCTCCGGGCGTGTACCGAAGCATACNAGTACATCTGTTCTNTCTTTTGGCTCAGTCAACAGTCANTCCAGAAATTTCACCAAACTGAACCTCATAGAGTTGTTTATAGTNTCCCTCTTTCTCAATTAATTCCTCATGCGTACCTGTTTCCACAATTTTTCCTCTACTGAGAACAATNATTTTNTCCGCGTTCACCACTGTAGAGAGCCGGTGAGCAATGACAAAAACAGTACGATCCTTCATCAGCTTTTCAATGGCTTCCTGCACCNTTTTTTCAGACTCGCTATCCAGAGATGAAGTAGCTTCATCCATGATAAGAATGGGCGGATTTTTGAGAAGCGCTCTTGCAATTGCAAGCCTTTGCCTTTGTCCTCCCGAAAGTTTCACCCCCCGGTCCCCTATGACTGTTTCAAATCCATCAGGCTGTGCCTCGATAAAACTAAGGGCATTGGCGGCTTCAGCTACTGCCCGGAGCTTTTCTTCAGATATGCCTTCCTGACCATAGACGATATTTTTAGCGATCGTATCATTGAACAGAATGGTTTCCTGCGCAACAATACCCATTAGATCGCGGAGAGATAGCTTCTGTATGGATCGAACATCTTTCCCATCAAGCTTAACCGAGCCTTGAGTCACATCGAAAAAACGAGGAATGAGATCAGCAATAGTCGATTTTCCGGCACCACTCTCACCCACAACTGCAACAATCTGCCCTCGCTTGATCTCAAAGGAAATACCCTGTACCACATCTCCTTCACCATCATCATAGGTAAAATGCACATCCTCGAAAGAGATGGCTCTTTCAAATACGGTAACCTCTTCAGCTTCCGGTGCATCGTTGATAGTTGATTCTGTATCCAGAATGGAGTAGACACGTTCCGCTGAGGCGAGAGCTGTCTGCATATCCGCATTGACGGTGTTCAGACTTTTGATGGGATTCAGGATAGAGAATAGCAATAGAATAAAACGTATGAAATCCTCCGGTTCCATAGAACTTTTGATGAGAACGTCCTGACCGCCCAGCCAGAGTAGAATGACACCCATAGTGACACCGATCATCTCTGTCACAGGTGATGAGGCAAGCCGTACGCTCATCTGGCGCTTTTGGAGACGGTAGTACTTCGCCGTCTCTCCCCGAAACTTCAGCTTCTCGGTCTTTTCCATGACAAACGCCTTCACAACCCTGATGGCACCAAGCACTTCCTGAAGAATGGATACAATACCGGCAATCTGCTTTGATGATCGTTTCGCCTTACGGCGAATACTCCCGCCCACCCAAACCATCATTGTTACAGCAGCTGGAAGAATCAGCATGGCGGCTAGAGTGAGCTTCCAGTTTATTAGGAATAAGAGTGTAAAAAATGTGAGTATGTTGATGGGTTCCACAAGAAGTTTCTGGAAGCTGACGGAGAAAGTCCTCCGCATGGTGGCCACATCGTTCAAAACGATAGATGTGAGATCACCGGAACGGGTACGATCGAAGAAAGAAAGGGAAAGGGAAGCGAGATGGTCAAAAAGAGAATTTCTCAGATCGGTGATAACTTTGATCTGCATGAGCCCGGCAAAGAAATTCTTTAGATAGAGGAAAATATTTTTCAGAAAGAAAATAAAGAAAATTGAAAGACACAGTTTCTTGAGAGTCCCCAGGGCCGTAGTGTCTAAAATCAACCTGTTGGTCCACATCTTCAGTGTCTCGTTCACTGTTCGCTCAGAAGCGGAGAGAAGTTCAGCCTGATTATTCAGAAGTGTTTCGAAATCGGTGAGGATGTTGCTGATAAAAGAGGCAGTGAGCCAGATGGAGAGAGAATTGAAAAAGACAAAAACCACCGAGGACAGAATGGAAACGAACAAAAGAAGCCAGTGGGGTTTGGCGAGTATGAGGACGCGTTTAAACATAAAGGAAGATGTTGAGATTAATCAGGATTACAGGCTACGCCTGACCGCTGATTCGACTTTTGGGCCATACATTACAGAACTAACCCGCCTAGAGGAAGTTTCCTCACATCTGTCATATATGACAAATCTATTACTTGATAAGGAAGAAATCATTACTTTTGCGTGACACGATGCGAGTAGGAAAAAGAAGAATAATCGTAATTGGCGACCGTGTTCTGATACGGCCTGATGAATCGGCGGAAAAATCCCCGGCGGGGCTCTACCTTCCACCTACGGTAATGGAAAAAGAGGACGTCTGGGGCGGTGTTGTGGTTGAAGTGGGTCCGGGGCTCCCGGTTTCCGATCCAAACAGAGTAGAGGAAGAGCCTTGGAAAACTGAAATGGAGAATGTTCGTTACATTCCCCCTCAGGCCGAAACAGGAGACTACGCTCTTTTCCTTAAAAAAGCTTCTGTGGAGATCAACGTGGAAGAAAAGAAGTATCTCATTGTTCCACAAGCAGCCATACTCGTCATCATCCGCGAGGAACTCACCTCTTAGGTTTCCGAAACAGTTTCAGAATTTAGATGCTAATTCAATCCACCTGTTGAAAGGCCACCTGTACCATTGAATGAGATAACATTTAAAGATTTTGGAGAAAAAGGTAACTGGATCGGTGGGTGTGATGCTGCTTCAGCTTCATCCCAGAATTTGGATGTGACCACACCGTACTGGGGAAAGAAGATTGCATTAATTCCCCTCTCAGTCGGTGATGATCTTGACGCCGCTGTTAAAGCCGCCAGCAAAGCTTGGCCAGCCTGGCGAGATACACCTGTTGGCACAAGAACCCAGGTTATGTTCCAACTCAAATCACTCATGGAGCGAGATTATAAAGAATTAGCTGAACTCGTGGCTCTGGAAAATGGCAAAACCATACCGGAAGCAAAAGGGAGCATCGACCGTGGTATAGATGTAATCGAATTCGCCACCTCTTTCACAAACGTCCTGAGAGGTGAAGTGTTGGCTGTATCAAAAAGCGTCAGCTGTGAATCGTTATACGAACCGATAGGTGTTGTGGCAGGTATTACACCGTTCAATTTTCCTGTTATGGTCCCACTATGGATGATCCCCATCGCCATTACAGCGGGCAACTGCTTTATCCTCAAACCGTCAGAACAGACACCTCTTTCAGCCATGAAGATGGCTGAACTGATGGGTGAAGCGGGGCTTCCCGCCGGTGTTTTCAGTGTGTTAAACGGCACCAAAGATGCCGTGGAGGCCATTACCGATCATCCCAACATTAAGGCTGTGGCTTTTGTTGGATCTTCGAAAGTTGCTGAAATTGTTTATAGCCGAAGCACTGCAAACGGTAAACGGGCACTATGTCTTGGCGGTGCAAAAAATCACCTTATTGTTACTCCAGATGCGCATAAACCAACAACTGTCAACGGTGTCATCAGTTCATCCATGGGAAGTGCAGGTCAGCGCTGCATGGCCGCTAGCGTTATGGTGGGGGTAGAAAATGTCGACGGTATCATCGATGCCATTGTGAATGATTCTCGCAACCTCAAGCTGGGTGAAGATATGGGTGCTGTTATAAGTGCCGCTGCCAGGGATAGGATCAGTTCCATGATTGACGAGGCTGAGCGGGACGGTGCGCAGATCATTCTTGACGGCCGAAATGTGGATCCACCGGCTAACTATGAAGACGGTTATTGGCTGGGACCGACTATTATTGATCAAGCAAAACCAGATATGACATGTGCTCAAGAAGAAATTTTCGGGCCGGTTCTTACTATTATCCGGGCAGGTTCGCTGGAGGAAGCTATTGAGATCGAAAATGGTTCACCTTACGGTAACGCCGCTTCGGTTTTTACGACGTCAGGCTCGGTATCGCGGTATGTTTCAGAAAATGCCGGTGCCGGCATGGTGGGTGTGAATGTAGGTGTCCCCGTCCCTCGCGATCCATTCAGCTTCGGTGGATGGAATCAGTCGAAGTACGGCCATGGGGATATTACGGGAACCAGCGGCCTCTCTTTCTGGACAAACCTGAGAAAAGTGACCACACGGTGGCCGAATGATTAGAGTTCCCATAGAAAATTGAACCTGGATTCACTCCTCTTGGTAATTTACAGTCCAAGAGAGCTTTTCACAGCCTGTGGCCCCTACCTAACACAAATTGCAGAAATACAGGTTGGAGAATAAATGATCAGAATCCTTTATGATATAAAAAAAATCTGGTATAACTGGCATATAATACTAATATCATTTTCTTTAATATTTGTCGCAAACGGACAAAATGGGCATTTAGGTAAGCAAAAATCGGTGCTGTTCGTTTATGGAGGATGGGAGGGTCACGAACCTGAAAAGTGTCGTGATTTATTTGTCCCATGGCTTAGGGATGAAGGATTCAAGGTAACAGTATCTTCTTCCCTTGATTCTTATCTTGATGGGGACTTAATGAATTCCATCGATCTCGTCATCCAGATTTATACCATGTCTTCAATCACAGAAAAGCAGGAAAAGATGCTTTTGAGGGCCGTTAGGGATAGGGGCGTGGCGATTGCAGGTTGGCACGGAGGACTAGCCGATGCATTCAGAAATAATCCTGACTATCAGTTTATGGTAGGAGGACAATGGGTAGCTCATCCCGGTGACATAATTGATTACAAGGTCAATATTGTAGATCACAAAGATCCGATCACTCGTGGGCTAAGTGATTTTATGGTTCACTCGGAACAGTATTATATGCATGTCGATCCTGCCAATGAGGTTTTAGCCGAAACAACATTTAGCGGCAAAAAAGTTTATTGGATTGACGGATTTACCATGCCGGTGGTGTGGAAGAAAAAATATGGAAAAGGCAATGTTTTTTATACCTCACTTGGGCATACCGTGGATGTGTTTGATATACCTGAAGCACTCACAATAGTAAAAAGGGGAATTCTGTGGGCAATGGGAGAACTAAACTAGCAGCCAAACCCAATATTAATGAACGTATCATTACAATAATTAATCGATTCTTAGTTAGGAACTTGTGAAGATAATATATAGAATACTGTAGAAGGGTAAAGCCAATAACATGAAAAGAAGAGAAGCGCTAAAAGGGGTTGCCCTTCTAACAGGTGGCGCACTTTCACCCTCTATAGTTTCAGCAGTACTGTCAGGAGTCACAATTGGCGGCGGTGGCAAAAAATGGATGCCAAAGATAGTCAATTCCGAACAAAATGATCTAATAACTGTTATTGCTGAATTGATTATCCCGGAAACTGATACACCAGGTGCGAAAGCAGCCAAGGTTAACAAGTTTATCGATTTAATGCTGGCAGACTGGTTCACGGTTGCCGAAAGAAATCATTTTTTCAAAGGTTTAACTGATCTTGATGCGCGGGCAGAGAAAAAATACTCTACAAGATTTGTTGAATGTGCAATAAAGGAACAGACAACCATCCTGAAAAAACTGGAAAAAGAAGCTCTTTCTCGTAAGAATGACAACCCGCCTGAAGACAATCAAAATGGTGTTTTTAAACCATTTTTCACCCAGATGAAGGAAATCACACTCACTGGTTATTTTACTTCAGAGATAGGTGCTACTCAGGAACTGAAATACTACGTAGCAACTAACAATTACGATGGTTGTATCCCATTCGATGAAATTGGTCGAGCATGGTCAGAATAATTAAGCTAACAATAAAACTTTCATAAGGTGAAATCTTAAGTAGAAAATGGCTGTTAAGAATAACTATGATGCCATTGTCGTTGGCTCCGGCATTACCGGTGGCTGGGCATCGAAAGAACTTTCTGAAAAAGGTCTGAAGGTTCTCTTACTTGAACGGGGAGGCAATGTAAAACATGGAATAGATTACAAGACTGAGCATAAACCTCCTTGGGAGTTTACCTACAGGGATCAGGGAGATAGAAAGCTCTTTAACGATGAGTATAAGATCCAAAAGCAATGTTATGCTTTTGGAGAGGCCACCAAAAACTTTTTTGTCAATGACAAAAAACATCCCTACACGCATGATGCTGATAAACCGTATTCTTGGATTCGTGGTTATCAGCTAGGTGGACGTTCATTAATGTGGGCGAGACAGAGTTATCGGTTAAGCAATCTGGATTTCGAGGCAAATGCGCGTGAAGGGATTGAAATCGATTGGCCGGTTCGGTATGAGGAAATTGCTCCCTGGTATGACTACGTGGAAGAATTTATCGGTGTCAGCGGACAAACGGAAGGTCTCCCCCAACTGCCTGACGGAATATTTCAACCTCCCATGGAGATGAGTTGCGTCGAGTTAGCATTAAAAGAGCGTATTGAGAAAAAATATTCCGATAGAATAATGACCATTGGACGAACAGCCGTATTAACTCAACCAAAAGGGGATCGTGCAGCTTGCCACTATTGTGGACCTTGTCATCGTGGCTGTTCTACCGGTTCATATTTTTGCAGCCTTAGTGCTACCCTTCCTACAGCCTTGGAAACTAACAATTTGACGATCAGACCGGACAGTATCGTACATAGCGTTATCTATGATGAGACCAAAGATCAAGCGTCTGGAGTTCGAGTGATCGATGCAAATACTCATGATGCCCAGGAATTCACAGCCAAAATAATTTTCCTCTGTGCTTCTACATTAGGAACTACACAGATTCTTTTGAATTCCTCTTCGCCCCGGTTCTCTGGTGGCCTGGCCAATTCTTCAGGAGTGCTGGGGCATTACTTGATGGATCATACTTATGAATCCGGTGCCTATGGTACCTTTCCCGGTTTTGAAGACAAATATTACTCTGGCCGCCGACCCAACGGTGTTTATATCCCCCGTTTCCAGAATATTAACCAAAAAAACCCTGATTACTTGCGCGGCTACGGTTACCAAGGATATTCACAGAGAGAAGGGTGGAGCCGTGGCACCCAGATGAAAGGCTTTGGTGCGGAATTCAAACACGCCCTTAGAAAACCTGGCCCATGGCGGATAGGCCTGGACGGATTTGGTGAATGCCTGCCTCGTAAAGAAAATTACGTAAAATTGGATTCCCAAAAAGTTGATGCCTGGGGAATCCCTCTTCTCAATGTAAATGCTACCTGGAGTGAAAATGAAAGACAGATTGAAAAAGATGCCTCAATTACAGCAGCAGAAATGCTAGAAGCGAGCGGCGCAAAAGACGTAATACCCTACATAAATGATACGCCTCCCGGTCTTTGTATCCACGAGATGGGTACAGCCAGAATGGGCAAGGACCCCAAAACGTCTGTACTAAACAGGTATAATCAATGTCATGATGTTTCAAATCTATTCGTTACCGACGGCTCATTCATGACATCTTCTGCATGCCAAAACCCCTCTCTTACATATATGGCATTCACGGCACGCGCATGCAATTATGCTGTGGAAGAAATGAAAAAAGGAAATCTATAATCAGACATTTTCACAAATAAATCACAATGATAAATAATCTGATAATAGTGCTGGCCATTCCTATCGCATTGATGGCTTTTGATTCAGAAAAACAGGACCAAAACAAACGTGAATGGATTAGTCTTTTCAACGGTAAAAACCTTGAAGAATGGAAAATAAAGGTAACCGGTCACGAACTGAATGATAACTATGCGAATACATTCAGAGTTGAAGATGAAATCCTCAAAGTTGCTTACGACAATTATGAGAAATTTAACGGGAAATTTGGTCACATTTTTTACGAGGCTCCGTTTGCTGATTACATCCTGCGTTTCGAATATCGATTTTTAGG
>PBTS01000015.1:0-8404 GCA_002729175.1 Fidelibacterota bacterium | reverse complement strand
TGAATTCCAGTCAGGATACAGGACTAAACCATACTGGATTTAGATGTGTTAAATCAGCTGGTTAATATGAAGAAAGCTCTCTGATCATTAATCCTTCTACTGGCTTTGACTGCACTATTAGGGGCTGCTGAAGGTAATAAAGTTTACTCGAATGATGACTCAAGAATGGCATGGTGGCGGGAAGCCCGCTTTGGCATGTTCATTCACTGGGGACTTTTCTCTATTCCAGCTGGGGAATAGAACGGCGAGACCAATCATGCCGAGTGGATCCGGACAACCGCTGAAATACCTATGATTTCTGATAAAATCTTAATCCACAAAAAGAAAAGGTGACTTAAGCTCAAAATGAAATCCCACTTCAGACTTACTCTTCTTTTCATCGGATTTCTCTTTTTCGCATCATGCGAAAAAGAGAAGATTCGGCCTCCAAATATTGTCATCATTTTTACGGATGATCAGGGTTATGCCGATTTAGGTATATATGGCGCGCAAGGTTTTCAAACACCGAATATAGATCGTCTAGCAAATGAGGGAATTCGTTTTACGGATTTTCAGGTTTCACAGGCTGTCTGTAGTGCCTCCCGTGCCGCGCTCTTAACTGGATGTTATTCCGAACGAGTAGGAGTTCAGGGTGCCTTCAATCATACTGCCCGTGTAGGCCTGAATCCTGATGAAGAGACCATTGCTGAAATGCTCAAATCTGTAGGATATGCTACAGGGATATTTGGTAAATGGCACCTGGGTCATCACAAGAAATTTCTGCCACAGCAGCAGGGATTTGATGAATATTTCGGTCTCCCTTATTCCAATGATATGTGGCCTGTAGAGTATGACGGTTCATCTGTGAGCGGTACCGATCATTTTAAAAGCTTTTACCCCCAGTTACCACTTATTGAAGGTAATGAAAAGATTGAGGAGATTCGAACATTAGACGACCAAGACCAGTTAACTACCCGTTATACGGAGCGGGCGGTTGATTTTATTAAAAGAAATAGAGATACCCCTTTCTTTCTCTATTTACCGCATTCCATGCCCCACGTTCCTTTGGGCGTTTCAAATAAATTTAGAAGTAAAAGCGAGCAGGGCATGTATGGGGATGTGATCATGGAAATTGATTGGTCATTAGGTGAGATTCTTAATGCACTGTCAGACAATGATCTGGATGACAATACACTGGTCATTTTTACCAGTGATAATGGACCCTGGCTCAATTATGGTAATCATGCCGGATCCGCATTCCCGCTTCGTGAAGGTAAAGGGACCATGTGGGAGGGTGGGTCAAGGGTGCCATGTATCATGCGTTGGCCCGGTCGTATTCCAGCGGGCTCTGTTTCTCATCAAATGGCTGCAACAATTGATATTTTGCCTACAATTGCATCCATTACCGGTGCAGCTCTACCTGCAAATCCGATAGATGGAGTGAATATTCAATCGATTCTCGAAGGTGATACTCGTGCCACTCCCCGAAAGGAATATTATTACTATTATGGTGGTGAACTCATTGCTGTAAGAAAGGGCAAAATGAAACTCTTTTTTCCCCATTCATATCGTTCTTATGAGGGTGTTGAACCAGGACAGGGTGGCTACCCCGGCATTTACAAAGGTGTTTTAGGAAAATATGGAGTGGGGAAGAGCGAACTTGCGTTATATGACCTGGATAATGATATGACTGAGTCAAAAAATGTTTCGGGAATGTATCCCGATGTTGTTAAAACATTAAAGGCATTGGGTGAGAAAGCTCGTGAAGAACTGGGGGATAGGCTTACCGGAACAATTGGTAGAGGTGTACGGTCAATAGGACGATTGGATCCTGAAAGACCTCCATCTTCTCTGGAAGTATCTCATCAGGCTGTTAATAAACCTGTTAATATAAAAAATCACTATAGTGAAAAATATTCAGCTGGTGGGGATAATGGTGTTGTGAATGGTATAAGAGGAACAATTGATTTCCATGATGGTAACTGGCAGGGTTATGAAGGTGTCGATTTTGAGGCAAATATTGATCTTGGCGAAATCACAGTAATAAGTGAAATCAACTGTAGTTTTCTGCAAAATCAGTCAGCCTGGATATTTTTTCCAACTGAGGTGGAGTTTGAGATTTCAACAGATGGATTTGATTACAGTTCGGTGAAGCGGTTTCAACACAAAACAGAAATTAGTCCTGGCCATGAGGTAATAGATTTCTCACATGTTTTTTCTCAAGAAAAAGCACGTTTCGTCAAGGTTAAAGCAAAAAATATCACGATTTGTCCAGATTGGCACCCGGGTGCTGGTGGCAAAGCATGGCTGTTTGCGGATGAAATTGTTGTAAAATAAAATGAAATAGGNTGGCGGGGCAGGGAAGGAATATACTTTAAAACTATATGAACAAGTNTTTATCTGATTCAACGCAGGTCATAGCAAAACCGTATTTAATCCCATTTGTTCTTGTAGGGTTACTTTTCCCCCTTTGGGGATTTGCCAATGATATTACCAATCCTATGGTAGCGGCATTTAAAAACATATTGTTAGTNAGTAATTTTGAAAGTGCCTTGGTACAATGTGCCTTCTATGGTGGATATTGTTTTATGGCAATCCCTGCCGCGATTTTCATCTGGCGATTTAATTATAAGCAGGCGATTCTAATGGGTTTGGCCCTTTATTCAATNGGNTGTCTTATGTTTATACCCTCNGGAAAAATGATGGTTTTCGAGGCTTTNCTCTTNTCATATTTTGTCATGACTTGTGGCTTATCATTTTTNGAAACNAGCGCAAACCCCTACATCNTGTCTATGGGCAATGAAGCCACTGCTACACAAAGNTTGAACCTTGCCCAGGCCTTTAATCCTTTGGGATCTTTGATGGGAATGTTTATTGCCAAAGAATTTATTTTGGCNCNATTGAATTCTACTTCGGAAGCGGGAAGGTGGGAATTAGCGCAAAATGACCCCGGTTTATTTACCCAAATTCAACAAAATGACCTGAATGTGATTATTGGACCTTACTTGATGCTGGGGATTGTTGTCGCTTTTGTCTTTATCATTTTTGCTATTACGAAATTGCCAGATTCAAGAAATGAGAATGTGGACAAACTCAATCTCAGACCAACGGTGAAACGCTTATTTTCTAACAGGCTTTATTTAGAAGGGGTAGTTGCCCAGGCTTTTTACGTCGGGGCTCAAATTATGTGTTGGACATTTATAATTCATTACGGTGTGAATGAACTTGGAATGACCAAGGCAGAGGCGCAATCGTATAACATGATTGCCATGGTCATTTTTGTCAGCAGCCGGTTTATTTGCACTTACCTTTTAAAATACATCAACCCCGGGCAATTATTAATGGGCCTGGCTTTGGGCGGCGGGATATTTACTTTAGGCACCATATTTATCTCTGGTATGATGGGGTTATATTCATTAGTGGCTGTTTCGGCCTGCATGTCCTTAATGTTTCCAACCATATACGGCATCGCGCTCAAAGGATTAGGGGAGGATGCAAAAATTGGTTCTGCAGGATTAATTCTGGCCATCGGCGGCGGTTCTCTTATGCCGCCTCTGCAAGGGGCTATTATGGATATGTCATCCTTTTCTATGGGGGAATTTATGTTGTCCAGTACACGGGTCAGCTTTTGTTTACCCGTTATTTGTTTTCTAGTGATAGGATTATTCGGCTGGAATACAGCGAGGAAACAACCGCAAACTTAAACGGCAATAATATGCTAAAAGGTATATCACCATTCGTTTCACCGGATTTGCTTCATACCCTTCACCGGATGGGCCATGGGGATGAAATCGTCTTGGCTGACGCACATTTCCCGGGCGATTCATTAAATGACAATATTCTGAGAGCCGATGGCGTGAAAATTCAGGATATATTAACGGGCATCCTGCCATTGTTAGAAATTGATGATTATGTGGATGACCCAATTGTCATGATGGATGCGGTTTCAGGTGATACACTGGATCCGATTGTGGAGGAAGCTTATTTAATCCCGATTAAAAAGTATGCCTCCGGAGTACCTGCCATAAAACGTATTGACCGCTTTACCTTTTATGAGCGAGCCAAAAATGCATTTGTCATTGTTGTCACGGGAGAATTGGCGAAATATGGCAATATTATTCTCAAGAAAGGGGTAACACCGGTATAAGGAATTTATGAGTGTTACTCACATTACTGCTATAAACCCCCAAGATCTTCGCGTTCCAACCTCCGATGAATTATTGGGTTCGGATCCTTTTCATAAAAAACCAGATTATTCAGCCGTTTTAACCACCATAAAAAGTAGTTCAGATAAGAGTGGCGTATCGGTTGTGTTTACTATTGGTGCCGGTAATGATTGGATCGCTTATGGCATAAAACAGTTAATCCCTCTGGTCCGGGATATGACCCTCGATAGTTTTAAGGAGAATCCGGGAAAACTATATCAATCAATTCTCAATCACCACCAACTCCGGTGGCTGGGGGATGGCGTGTATAGGATGGCGATGGGTGGTGTGTTAAATGCCATGTGGGATCTATGGGCCAAGGATGAGGAGAAACCCTTATGGAAATTGCTGGTTGACTTGTCGCCTGATACGGTGATTGATTGCATTGATTGGCGTCACTTGGAAGATGCGTTATCCAAACAGGAAGCCCGGGAAATACTGGAAAAGAATCAATCGCAGAAGACCAGCGTTGAAAATAAACTTTTTGAGACTGGTGTTAAAGCATATTCAACTGCCGGATGGTTGGGGCTTTCCGATCAACAAATCCTAGGGAAAATAAACCAAATGAAAGATGATGGTTTTGATGCTTTTAAACTCAAAATTGGCCAGGATTTAGAATTTGATAAAGCCAGATTACAATTTATCAGAGAAGCGATTGGACCCGATGCAAACCTGATGTTGGATGTCAATCAATTCTGGGGTGTAGATGAAACTATTGCTTATATGCGTGAGTTGGCTGATTTTGATATCACTTGGATCGAAGAGCCCACTGGCCGAGATGATGTATTGGGTTTTGATAAAATTTCAAAAGCGCTCAATCCACTGGGGATTCACGTCGCAGCGGGAGAACAAATTCAGTCTCCCGTCATTTTCAAGCAGATGCTCAGCAGCCGTGCAATACAATATGCACAAATTGATGCCTGTCGCATTGGGGGCGTGAACGATGTGATGGCAGTCATTCTCTTGGCCGCAAAGTACAATGTGCCTGTTTGTCCCCATGGCGGTGGGATTGGCTTATGTAATATGATCCGTCATTTTGCAATTTGGGACCAAATTTGTGTTGCTGGTCATTCTAACACCCAGTTAGTTGAATATATTGATTTTTTACAGGATGGTGTTTTTGAAAATCCGGTAGAAATATCTAACGGTGCCTATGTATTACCATCAAACCCGGGCTGGGGTTTGGAAATGGATCATGAATTCATTGAGAATCATATTTATCCAAATGGATCGGTCTGGAAGGACAGGCAGGAAAACAGTGGTGTCACATTTTTGGCGAACTAATGATTGAAAGGGATTTCATTGCGTCAATTTGATCTTTCAGGAAAACACGCGGTAATTACCGGTGGAAACAGTGGTATTGGAAACAGTATTGCAAGAACCTTCGCCGAAAATGGTGCCTCTGTTCATATTTTGGATCTTGTAGAAGAGCAAGGTAAATCTGTCATCCAATCACTTGAAGCAGAAAAGTACAAAGCGACTTTTCATATCTGCGATGTAAGTAAACAGAAAAATGTAATGACAGTGTTTCAGATTATCGCCAAAGATCACCCAGTTGATATTCTGGTGAATAATGCGGGTATTGCCAATATCGGCAATGCGGAGAATACTTCAGAAGAAGACTTTGACCTAGTCTACGCTGTGAATGTGAAAGGTGTTTATAATTGTTTACATGCCTGTATACCCATCATGAGATCAAATGGCGGTGGTGTAATCCTCAATCTGGCATCGATTGTGGCTTCGGTGGGGCTTCCTGACCGCTTTGCTTATTCCATGAGTAAGGGAGCTGTGGTGAGCATGACATTATCGGTGGCAAAGGATTATCTTCCCGATAATATCCGATGCAATAGTATTTCACCGGCGAGAATTCATACCCCTTTTGTTGATGGGTTCCTGAAAAAGAATTATCCAGGAAAAGAGGAAGAGATGTTTAAAAAGCTAGAAAAGACTCAGCCCATCGGCCGTATGGGTCGACCGGAAGAAGTCGCCAGCCTCGCACTTTTTCTTTGTTCAGACGAAGCAGCTTTCATTACAGGCGTTGATTATCCTATTGATGGTGGATCTATTAACCTAAATACATAATGAAATTGATAAGATTTAGCGATGCTGGCAGATGAGTACCTCATGAGAATTGATTCCCATCAGCATTTTTGGCACTATGATCCAGTTCAATATGATTGGATTGATGGACGTATGGCGCGGCTAAAAAATGATTTTCTTCCACCGCAATTAGAAAACTTACTGGGAAACAACGCGTTTGATGGATGTGTTGCTGTCCAGGCGCGACAAACAGAAGAAGAAACAACATTCTTGTTAAATCTAGCCGATCAGTTTGATTTTATTAAGGGTGTGGTCGGATGGGTTAATTTATGTAGCTCGAATGTGAAAGAGACGTTGGCTCGTTTTTCCCAATCAAAAAAACTGTGCGGGATCCGACACGCTATCCAGGATGAACAGGATGACCATTTCATGCTCAGAGATGATTTCCAGCAGGGAATAAGTACCTTGGCAGCCTTTGATCTGGCTTACGATATTTTGATTTATCCTAAACACCTTGAACCAGCCTGGAAATTAGTGCACGATTTCCCAAACCAGCGTTTTGTCATTGACCATATTGCAAAACCATTCATCAAAGAAAGAAAGGTTGATTCTTGGTCAGCTGATATTCAACGAATGGCCCAATTACCCAATGTATATTGCAAAGTTTCAGGCATGGTCACTGAAGCTTCATGGGATAGTTGGCATCCCTCTGATTTTACGCCTTATCTGGATGTGGTGTTTGAAAGTTTTGGTGTCGATAAGATTATGATAGGCTCCGATTGGCCAGTTTGCCTCTTAGCCGGTAGTTATAATGAGGTGATAGATATTGTAACTGATTATATTTCTACTCTTGAGCTAGATGCAGATCAGGAAATTTTGGGTTTAAATGCCTGTAATTTCTATAAATTAAAATGAGAGTAATTCAATTAATCTAAAAATAGAAAATAAAATCATTATCATTACCGGTGGTGCCGAAGGTATTGGTAAAGCAATTACCCGCTGTGTGGCCGCCGAAGGTGGCATCCCGGTTATTATCGGACGATCCAAACAAGCGGGGGAAGATCTACAAAAAGAATTGAGTAATGAGGGTCATGAAGTTTCGGCTTTATTTTACGAACTGGGGCCGGCTGAAAATTGCGAAGCAGCAGTTTCCCAGGTGGTGGATAAATATGGACAAATTGATGCTTTAGTTAATAATGCCGGTGAAAACGATGGGGTTGGTTTAGAGAATGGAAATCCCGAAAAATTCCTGGGTTCCATGAGCAATAATCTTTTTCACTATTATTATATGGCCCATTATTGCCTTCCGGCACTTAAAAAATCTCAAGGAAGCATTCTTAATGTGAGTTCCAAAACAGCTGTTACCGGTCAAGGGAATACGGCTGGGTATGCCGCTTCTAAAGGTGCCCATTTAGCATTGACCAGGGAATGGGCAGTCGAATTACTAAAATATAATATCCGTGTAAATGCTATCGTCCCGGCAGAAGTGATGACCCCGCTATATAAAAAATGGTTAGGCAAATTTGATGATTCCGAATCAAAGCGAAGGGAAATAGAAAAAAATATTCCCTTGGGTAACCGAATGACAACCGCAGAAGAAATTGCGGATATGGCCGTATTCTTGATTTCTGAACGGGCTTCACACATTACGGGTCAGCATATTTTTGTCGATGGTGGATATGTTCATTTGGATCGTTCTCTTTCTGTATTAGGGGGATAAGATGCGGAAAATGGGACGATTTGGATTAGGACAGAACAAATGGGTCAGCGAAAAGACAGATATTGAACAAATCTTGGTCATAGGCACCCAGGTTGTCAAATCACACTCTGTTTTATTGATTGAAACGTAAAAGAATAAAATAATAACATGAAATTCATATTTAACAGAATTGTCGTTACCTCCATCGGCTTATGTTTATTGTCCTGTAGTAAAGAGTTAACTCCCCCCAATATCATTTTCATTATGAGCGACGATCATTCCGAAAGAGCGATAAGTGCCTACGGAAGCAAGTTGATTGAGACACCACATATAGATCGAATTGCAAAGGAGGGGATCCGCTTTAATAACAGTTTTGTAACAAATTCTATTTGTGCTCCAAGCCGGGCTGTTTTGCTTACGGGAAAGTACAGTCACCTGAATAGTGTCTTAGATAACAATCAAGTGTTTGATGGCTCTCAGG
>PBTS01000014.1:32487-36310 GCA_002729175.1 Fidelibacterota bacterium | reverse complement strand
TTTGGAGGCGGTGGTCTCCTTTATCAAAGATTCGGTTGTAAAACCGAATGTGGGACCCAAATGGGTTGATACGTGGGCCCCTTTGATTTTGAGTTACTTCTTTTTCATTCTTGTTGCCAATGCTCTTGGTCTTATTCCCATTTTTGATACTATTGGTGTGGTGGCAAGGTTTGTATTTGGTGTTGGACCGCACAACGATCACGCCTTTGTGAATAATCTGTTACATGGCGGGTCTACCGCAACGGGCAATTTTGTTGTGACGGCGGCTCTCGCCTCTATAACATTCATTGCAATCATTATTGCTGGTACACGGGCCCACGGTTTTATTGCACACTGGAAGAATCTTGTTCCACACGGACTTGCCCTGCCTGTTTACCTCATACTGATTCCCATAGAGATCATCGGTTTGTTTGTTAAGCCGTTCGCCCTTACAATGCGGCTTGCGGCAAACATGACCGGTGGTCATATTGCCATTCTGGCGATTCTTTCATTTATTGCAATTTTCGCTGAAGTATTTCATACTACAGCAGCCGGTTTAGGTATAGCCGCTTTCTCTGTCCCAATAGCTTCAGCTTTGACAGGATTGGAGATTATTGTGACGCTGGTTCAAGCTTATGTTTTTTCACTACTGTCGGCTGTCTTTATCGGGATGGCCATTAACGTTCATCACTAATTAATAGGAGATAACAACACATGGAAGCCACAACTTTTCTGCCGATTGGTATGGGCTTGATTGTTATTGGTGCAGGACTCGGCATTAGCAGGTTCGCTGCCGCCGCCGCGGAAAGCATCGCACGTCAACCGGAAGCAGCGTCCGAAATCACTGCAGCCGTGAACCTTCCCCTTTTTCTTTTGGAAGGGGTGGCTATCATCGGTGAGGCGCTCACATTCGCAATGCTCTTTTTCAGCTAATTAGCTGAAAAAAGAACAATGAATAATCCGCTCGTTCAATTAGATCCTGGACTTTACGTCTGGACCATTCTCACTTTTTTGCTGCTTTTCTTCCTTCTGACAAAATTCGCCTGGAAGCCGCTTCTCAAGGCGTTGTCAGAGAGAGAAGAGAAGATTCGTTCCTCTCTGGAAAAGGCTGATGAAGCACAACAGAAATTGGAGCGTCTTAGTGCCGAGGGTGAAGAAATTATTGGCAAAGCACGTGCCGAAGCCCAGTCCATAGTTTCTGATGGTAAAGTGGCCGCTGAAAGGGTCCGGGATGAGATTGAGACGAAAGCAAAAGAGAAAGCCAACACAATCGTGGCTCGGGCTGAAAAACAGATTACCGCCGAGAAAGAACAGGCTATTAGCGACATTCGCGGTGAAGTGGCGGCACTTTCCATTCAGGTCGCTGAAAAGCTCATTCGCAAGAATCTTTCCAAAAAGGAGAATATGGCACTCATTAAAGAATCCCTTGACAAAGCAGGAAAAATTAATGAGGCTTAACCGCAGAGCTAAGCAGTACGGTGAAGCACTGTTCAACGCTGCCAAGGAAATGGGAGTAGTTGAAGAGGTGTGTCAGTCTCTTTCTCTTGTTAACAAGTTGTTGAAGCGGGATGCTTCGTTTCGTGCGTTCTTCAATTCTCGGAGAATTGAAAGCGATCAGAAAGGTGCTATAGTTGGCAAAGTGCTGGGTAGTAATTCTCACCCGCTTGTATCAACACTTTTTGGCATCCTTTCTGAGAAAAGAGAATATCGCCTCATGAGTGGCATTCAATGCTGGGTAGAATCGAGACGGCAGCGCGAACTGAATTTGCTGATGGTGACAGCCTACACTGCGGAAGAGCTGGATGAAGATGAAATTAACAATATTTCACAGATGCTTGAATCGTCCATGGCGAAACAGGTTGAAATGTCAACTGAAATAGATGAATCCCTTCTCGGGGGGATTAAGTTGCGCATGGACAATCTCTTTTTAGATGGTTCTCTTCATGGTCAACTTGAGAGATTAAAGATCGAATTGATATAAACGAAACAGGATTAGTATAAACATGGATATTAATACAGACGAGATCAAAGACTTGCTAAAAGCCGAGATTGAGAAATTCGATCTGGATATAGATGTATCGGAAGTAGGCGAAGTGTTGGAGGTTGGTGANGGTGTTGCCCGNGTCAGCGGACTGGAAAATGTCATGAGCTCAGAACTGGTTGAGNTTCCCAATGNTGTTTTCGGTATGGCACTCAANCTAGAAGANGACAATGTGGGGNTAGTNCTTTTTGGTGAGAGCGAAAAAGTGAAAGAAGGTGATATTGCCAAGAGGACTGAACNTGTTGTGGAAGTTCCNGTGGGGGANGGAATGCTNGGTCGNGTGNTTAATCCTCTTGGTCAGCCCATTGATGGCAAAGATGCTATCGANACCAGTGAAACCCNACCCATCGAGCGGAAGGCNCTGGGTGTACTGCAGCGTCAGCCGGTGAAGGAACCNTTGCAGACCGGTTTGAAGNCTATCGACAGTATGATTCCCATCGGCCGGGGTCAGCGTGAGTTGATTATCGGTGACCGCCAGACCGGGAAAACAGCTATTGCCATTGATACNATNATTAACCAGAAAAGTACTCATGANGGTNANAGNCCGGTTTATTGCATCTATGTNGCTATTGGNCAGAAAGNGTCNACNGTNGCTCAAGTGGTGGCNCAGCTNGAAGAAAGCGGNGCTATGGATTACACCATNGTGGTAGCTGCCAANGCNTCTGATCCGGCACCGATGCAATTCATNGCTCCCTACTCTGGATGNACCATGGGTGAATTTTTNCGCGATGATGGCAGACACTCCCTAGTAATCTATGATGATCTTTCAAAGCATGCCCAGGCCTACCGGCAGATGTCCCTGCTGTTGCGACGNCCTCCCGGCCGNGAGGCATACCCTGGTGATGTATTCTANCTTCACAGCCGCCTTTTGGAGCGAGCCAGCAAACTGAGCGACGATCTTGGTGGCGGTTCCCTGACAGCACTGCCTGTCATNGAGACNCANGANGGNGATGTTNCCGCTTANATNCCNACNAATGTGATTTCAATTACGGACGGNCAGATATATCTTGAAACTAATCTGTTCAACGCCGGCGTNCGCCCAGCAATTGATGTGGGTATCTCAGTTTCCCGCGTGGGTGGAAATGCTCAGATAAAGGCCATGAAAAAGATTGCCGGTATGCTCCGACTGGACTTNGCNCAATTTAGAGAGCTGGAAGCGTTTGCNAAGTTCGGCTCNGATCTTGACAAGGCAACACAGCANCAGCTTACTCTTGGTCAGCGAATGGTGGAAATCCTTAAGCAAGATCAATATGTTCCAATGTCCGTGGANAAGCAGGTTGCTATCATCTGGGCCGGTAATAATGGACATCTGAATGATATNGAACTGGATGATGTGAAACGCTTTGAANAAGANTTCCTTTCTTATCTNGGGACCAANTATGCGTCAACTCTTGACGATNTCAGGNACAGCGGCGAACTCAGCGATGAAATTGTTGANAATNTCAAGAAGGCCGTTGACGAATTCAAGNAAGGTTTNNCNGNNTAGAANANANCCNTGGCGAATCTTAAGGACATTCGAGATCGGATCAAGTCGGTCAAAAGNATTCANCANGTGACNAAAGCCATGAAGCTTGTGGCCGCNGCNAAAATGCGCAANGCCCAGGAGCGNATGGAACAGGCCCGNCCCTATGCNNACCGTCTNTCTGAAGTNATNACATCTCTCCTTCCNGATGTAGATCGATCACTTCTCCCNCTTTTAGATGAGAGGGAAATAAAACGGGANGCGTTGGTTGTGGTGACTTCCGANCGGGGTTTGGCCGGTGCATTTAATGCTAATATCATACGCCGGGCCGAAGAAGAAAT
>PBTS01000014.1:0-32482 GCA_002729175.1 Fidelibacterota bacterium | reverse complement strand
AAACCGGNCGAGAAAATGTGGATNTCATCTGCATTGGCCGTAAAGGAATGGATCACTTCAGGGTTCGNGGTTATGAAACCATCAAAGATAAAAGTGGAAAAGATTTTACAGATTTCTGGAGTGATCTTTCTTTCAANCATGCCNTGGATTTTGGCGGCGAGATNGTCAGTCATTTTACNGGTNGGGANGTGGATAGGGTACGTGTNNTCTATAACTGGTTCAGGAATGTGGCNACACANGAGATTCGNGTGGAAGACTTGCTTCCGTTAACCTACGAGGAAAATTCTGTTAANGCGGTTGATCGCCTNTATGAACCATCAAAAGGGGAGATTGTCCACTCTCTTATCCCGCGGCATCTNAATGTNCANATGTGGAAATATCTGTTGGAATCCTTTGCCAGTGAGCAGGCAGCACGGATGGTGGCCATGGATAACGCNACNGAAAACGCTCANGAAATGATTAAGAATCTGACACTAGATTTTAACAAAGCGCGTCAGGCTNCCATNACCAAGGAGATGCTNGAGATTGTCGGTGGCGCGGAAGCATTGGCAACAAATTAAGGTGGAAANAAAAGAATGAACAATACTGGNAAAGTATCACAAATCATGGGNGCCGTNGTNGATGTGGCATTTGAAGATGGCCAGNTNCCAGCAATCTTTAACGCCCTTGAAATTGATCGAAATGATGAAGGGNCNNTGACTCTAGAGGTGGCTCAACATNTGGGTGATTCAGTTGTACGGACAGTGGCCATGGATTCCACGGANGGGCTTGTCCGCGGNCAGNCTGTNTCAGACACNGGTAATCCTATCTCTGTTCCCGTNGGTGAACAAACNTTAGGTCGCCTCTTTGATGTTCTCGGNAATACNATNGATGGAAAAGAGGCCCCNAAAACAGAAAANANCTATCCCATCCATCGNCCGGCNCCTGAACATAAGGATCTCAGCACAACACGGGAAGTTCTTGATACNGGTATCAAGGTTGTAGATCTTATGGAGCCTTACACCAAGGGGGGNAANACCGGGCTCTTCGGCGGNGCNGGTGTAGGNAAAACAGTTCTTATNCAGGANCTGATNCACAACATNGCCACGGAACACGGNGGNTATTCTGTNTTCTCAGGGGTNGGTGANAGNACTCGTGAAGGNAANGACCTTTTTCTTGAAATGACGGAATCGGGTGTTATAGATAAAACGGTCATGGTNTTTGGTCAGATGAACGAACCGCCGGGNGCGCGACTCCGTGTTGGTCTGTCTGGTCTNACTATGGCAGAGTACTTCAGAGATGAGGAAGGCCGTGATGTNCTCCTNTTTATAGACAACATTTTCCGGTTTACCCAGGCCGGTTCAGAAGTGTCNGCACTTCTTGGGCGNATGCCGTCGGCCGTGGGTTACCAGCCGACCCTTTCNACGGAGATGGGCGAGNTGCAGGAACGGATCACTTCCACTAATAAGGGATCTGTTACTTCCGTACAGGCAATCTACGTNCCAGCCGATGATCTTACAGACCCNGCTCCNGCNGCCAGTTTTGCNCATCTGGATGCAACAACGGTGCTGGATCGACGNATCTCAGAGNTGGGTATCTATCCNGCGGTGGACCCATTGAGTTCNACATCGCGTNTCCTTGATCCGAGNNTTGTNGGTGANCGCCACTACAATGTTGCCCGAGAGGTNCAACGNATTCTTCAGAAGTACAAAGAACTCCANGACATTATNGCCATCCTTGGTATGGAAGAACTTTCGGATGATGANAAGCTAACAGTGACCCGTGCNAGGCGNATTGAACGTTTTCTGTCACAGCCATTCTTTGTGGCGGAACANTTNACCGGNACNCCNGGGCGATACGTNAAGCTTGANGATACAGTAGACGGTTTTGATCGTCTTATNCAGGGTGAGTTTGATGACNTNCCGGAAANGGCNTTCCTNTATGTAGGTACTATAGATGAGGCTGNTGANAAAGCTAANGAGATGTCTGCCAATTGAGCACCTTCCAGCTTGAAATCGTAACACCAACGAAAACGCTNGATCANGGTGNCGTCTCATATGTNCGGTGTCCNGGGACNAAAGGGCTCTTTGGTGTCATGGGNGGTCACACCGACGCGCTTTTTGCTCTTGCNATTGGAGAAATNAAAGTGGCAAAAGANGGCAATATGAGCTATCTATCCACGAGTGGCGGATATGCAGAAGTGACTCGAGAAAAAGTTNNANTGCTGCTCGAAACTGTGGAAGAAGNTCGGGAAATTGATGCACCTCGGGCTCAGGAAGCGTGTGACAGNGCCAAGGCACGCCTCTCAAAAAAAGAAGGAGATGAAGTTCGCACAAGGGNTGCTCTATCTCGGGCAGAAAACCGTCTGAAGGTCTCCAGTCGGTAGTGAATTAAGGAAGATACTAGAAAAAGAGAAAAAATAGAATCAGAACAGAGGAGAAGTTTTTTCCAATGGTTATAGCTCGAAGTCCCTCTTGATCTCGGGCTTTTTCTTTATTAGAAATGACTTCTCGTTCTTGATTATTCATTAAAGATTCTAACATGTTTAAAAGGACACACACATGCGGTGACTTGACCTTGAAGCAGGTGGGGGAAGATGTTTCTCTGAACGGCTGGGTGGCCACAAGCCGTGATCATGGGGGGCTTATTTTTGTGGATATCCGGGATCGTTATGGTGTTACGCAACTCACTTTTAATGAGGAAACCTACCCTGAAGCATTCGAATCGGCGAAGCGGTTATCCATGGAAGACGTGATTTCCGTGAAAGGAACGGTAGAAGAAAGGCAGGAAAATGCCGTTAACAAGGATTTAACGACCGGTGAGATTGAAGTGAATGTTACTGAAATCGTAGTGCTTAATGAAGCAAAACCAATGCCGTTTATGATCAATGACAGAGACAGTGCCAATGAAGAAACGCGCCTTACTTACCGGTATCTTGAGCTTCGCACGGAAGAAATGCAGAAGAATATGCTTCTTAGACACAGAACCTACCAGACTGTGCGGAACTATCTTGCATCTCAAAACTTCGTGGAATTTGAGACGCCTATTCTCATGCGGGCAACGCCAGAAGGGGCCAGAGATTTTCTCGTCCCGAGCCGGCTCCACAAAGGGCGGTTTTATGCACTGCCACAGTCACCACAGCAATATAAGCAGATTCTAATGGTAGCGGGGTATGACCGGTATTTCCAGATCGTGAAATGTTTCCGAGACGAAGATTTTCGTGCTGATCGTCAGCCCGAATTCACGCAGATAGACGTGGAAATGTCTTTCATAGATGAGGAAGACATCCGGGAAGTTGTTGAGAAGCTCGTATGTGCTGTCTTCGAAGATGTGCTCGATTTATCTTTGGAGTTACCCTTCCCAGTTATCTCCTATCAGGAAGCCATGGAAACTTATGGAACAGACAGTCCTGACATTCGGTTCGGTCTTCCCCTTGTGGATTTTATTGGGTTTGCTGGAGATTCAGATTTTAAGGCATTACAGTCCGTAGAAACTGCAAAAGCCATTGTGGTCTCTAATGCAGAAGGCTATTCACGGAAAGTGATTGATGAGCTGAATGTCTTTGTAAAAGAATTTTCTTCTCAGGAGAAGAAAACACCTCTGGGTGGTTTGGCTTGGATGAAGTGTAATGACGGCGATCTTTCCGGTGGTGTATCAAAGTTCTTTGGTGAAGAATTGCGACAAAAGATTATGGAATCTCTGGGGATGGGAGAGGGCGCTCTACTATTGGCGGCTGGCGGAGAGCGGGAGACTATCCTAACTACTATGGGAGCACTGCGGTTGGAGATTGCAAAGCGGGACGGCCTGGCCAGTGATGATGATTTCAAACCACTCTGGGTACGAGATTATCCTCTTTTTGGAAAAGATGAAGAGACAGGAAAGTGGACATTTCTCCATCACCCCTTCACATCACCGGCTCTTGAAGATATGGACAAATTCGATTCTGACCCTGGGAGTGCCGGCTCAAGGGCTTATGACCTTGTTATAAACGGTTGGGAAATCGCTGGTGGCTCCATCAGGAATCATGATCCTGCCGTTCAGTTGAAGATTTTTCAGTTGCTTGGAATCTCAGAGAAGGAAGCCAAAGATAAGTTTTGTTTTTTATTGGAAGGTCTCACATACGGTGCACCGCCACACGGGGGAATTGCTTTCGGTTTTGACCGTTTTGTCATGATTCTCGCCGGAGCGAAACAGATCAGAGATGTTATCGCTTTTCCCAAGACTACCAGCGCCTTGAGTCTCATGGACGGTTCTCCCAGTGAAGTGCCGAAAGAACAGTTGAAGGAACTGGGCATCGAAATCAAAAAGAAAAGCTGACTTGACACTGGAGCGAGCCATAGCAATTGCTGCTGAGGCCCATGCTGGGCAGAAAGATCGTGCCGGAGCTCCTTACATCCTACATCCCATCCGGCTCATGATTCAAATGGATAGCGAAGATGCCATGATGGCAGCTGTTTTACATGATGTAGTTGAAAACAGTGTATGGACACTTGACGACCTGAGAAAAGAAGGATTTTCCAATGAAGTATTGAATGCTGTGGACTCTTTAACCCACAGGGATAAGGAAGGGGAAAACTACTGGGATTACATCCAAAGGGCCAAGAGTGATCCTATTGCCATCAAAGTCAAACTTGCTGATCTTGAAGACAACCTCAATCCTGACCGGTTAAATGCAGTTACTGAAAAAGATGAAAAACGATTTGATCGGTACCGGAAAGCCCAGAAGATGCTTTTATAAAAAACCCCCGTGTGGCTAGCCACGGGGGCGTGAGTTTTCACTATTCCAAATAAGAGGGATCAAGAGAAAGTCCAAAGTTTACTGTTGCCGATTTCAATCGTTATCTGTCTGCATTAGTTCCTGAGCGGTTTACCTTTTTTGAGGAAGTGACTGATGCGGTCCTGGGTTTTTTGTTCGCCGCAAAGCGCTATGAATGCTTCACGCTCAATGTCAAGGAGGTACTGTTCATCTAGCCGTTTGCCAGAGCCGCCTTTGTCTCCACCCGTAAGAACGTAAGCCAGTTTCTTAGCTACTGTTTCATCGTGGGCTGAAATTTTGCCCTGAACCCGGTAACCCTTCAGAGCCACAGTCATAGCTGTCCGGCCACCTTTACCTGCCAGGATGATATCTTCTCTGTAAGCAGGTGGGTCATAATTTTCCACAAGTTCAAGGGCCGCTTCTTTAGCGCGGTAGATGAGATAATCTCGGTTCATGACTGTTTCATCTTCAGGACGGAGATAGCCCAATTTGTGTCCGTGACTGGCAGAAGTTGACACCTTTGCAAACCCGATGGTCTCCAGCGCTTTTTGGCCTATCTGGAACGGTGGAACAGGTTTATCGCCAGCCCCGTCAATAATGTTTAAAATGAATCTGAGATTACCTCCGGCACCGGGGATCAGGCCCATACCTACTTCTACGAGGCCCATATATAGTTCTGATGAACAGACCCGCTTGGCGGCAGGGGCCGCAAGTTCGTAGCCGCCACCCAGTGTAAATCCAAACGGCGCCACCACAACAGGTGCTTTGGAAAAACGTATCCGCTGAGTCAGATCCTGAAGATTTTTAATGGTACCTTCGATAGTATCCCACGCCTCATTTTCACACCCCTCAAAAATCATCGCCAGATTGGCGCCAGCGCAAAAATTCTGACCCTGGTGGCCGATGACCATAGCCTTGTAGTGTCCTGCCTCCAGCAGATCGAGACCGTCATTGATGGTGCTGGCCAGAGAAAGATCGATGGGGTTCATAACAGCCTGCAGGATGCTGTGGAATTCCACATTTAATACACCGTCTCCCAAATCAATCAGTGAGGCGCTCCAGTCCCTCTTGACCANGCTACCACCACTTTTGAGAAGAGANAGATTAATNTCNTTTNCGCCGAAGGTCATCTCCTTTGGTCCGGATTCCGGGACGGAGTAGAAAGTNNTGACNCCGTTCTTTCTGGTGTAAAATGATTCAGCACCGGAATTGAGCATATCTTCCACCCAGGCCGGGATCTTTTTTCCTTCATCTTTCATTCGNTTTACCGACNGCCGNACACCGATGGCATCCCACGATTCGAAGATACCCAANTCATAACCGTAACCCCACTTNATGGCGNNGTCAATATTGANAATATCATCGGATATTTCCGGAATTCTGTTGGCGGTATAGATGAAGGANCGTGTCATGGCCTCCCAGAAAAATTTGCCTGCCTTGTCATCACTATAAGCGAGGGCCCGGATTTTTCCTTCTGTGGTGCTTTGCTGTTTAGCAACCCGAAANCCGTCAAAACGGACCTGCTTCTGNGGGGTGTATTCCAGTGTATCAAAATCAAGAGAAAGGATNCCGNCCTCTGTTTTTTTGTAGAAGCCTTCTCCNCTTTTCTGTCCGAGACGCCCTGCTTCTACNAGTTTGTTCAGAACGGTCTCTCTGTTAAACGATTCCCGCTCCTCGTCATCAGGGCANTTCTGGTACGTGTTTTGAGCAACGTTAAGGCCCACATCGAGGCCTACAATATCCAGNGTTCTGAACGTCGCGCTCTTGGGNCTGCCGACAATTGTTCCCGTTAACTTGTCCACTTCTTCAACAGTGAGTCCCATCTCTTCCACGAGTTGGAAAATANTCATTTGACCGTGAACACCGATCCTGTTTGCCACAAAGTTGGGTGTGTCTTTTGCCCAGACAACTCCTTTACCAAGATTGTCAGTCGTAAAAGTTGCGAGGTTCTGTATCACNTCCTCATCGGCTGTGCCGGGGACGATCTCAACCAGCCGAAGATAGCGGGGCGGATTGAAAAAGTGTGTCAGCACAAATCGAGATCGGAGTTTNTCCGGTAGTGCCTCGGCGATCTTGGCTACNGGNAGCCCGGAGGAGTTNGAAGAGAGAAGAATATCATCTTTNACGTGTTGGGCAANCTGTTTGTANACGGTGTGNTTAATNTCCAGATTTTCAGCAACNGCTTCNACCACCCAATCCACTTCACCGAGNCGTTCAAGGTCTTTNTCGTAAGTGCACCCCTCAACGAGGTCCACANTCTTTGGGTTNTAAAGTGGAGCNGGTTTAAGCTTGGTGAGATTNTCTCGNCCCTTAGATACCAGTTCNTCATTCAGATCATACAAAAGANNCGGAATNCCAGCGTTGGCCACATGNCCAGCCAGTTGAGCACCCATGGTTCCGGCCCCCAGTACAGCCACTTTTTCTATTGTTATTGACATGGTGAATAAAACCTCAATTGAAGGATGTGATGTATTGATACATAACCCAGAAGTGGGAGNAACTTCCNANCATGACGAAAATGTGAAAAATNTCATGANAGCCAANAATCTTGGGAATGGGGTTTGGTTTTTCAAGAGCNTGGATAACAGCGCCAACAGTGTAGAAAAGTCCCCCAATCACAATCCAGACAATGGCGCCTANTTCAAGTGCTTTGANGAGAGGCCAGCTGGCCACAACAATAGTCCATCCCATAAAGAGATAGGTGGTGATTGAAAACCANTTGGGGAACTNGTGCCAGAAAAGNCTCATNAGGATNCCAAAAAGNGCCANTCCCCAGATAATCCCNAGAATACTCCACCCCCAATAACCTCGTAGAGGAATGAGGCAGACAGGTGTGTAAGTGGCGGCGATGAGCAGGTAAATCATGGTCTGGTCGAATTTTCGGAGCAGGTTGATCACTTTAGGTGAGACGGGAAGCCAGTGGTAGAGGGTACTGGCTGTATAGACGAGAANCATGGCNCCNCCNAANATGGAGAAGGCCACAATGTGCCACGGNTTTGGGGGACTTACCGATTCCAGAATCAAAATAACGAGTCCCACAATAGANAAAATAATCCCCACAAAGTGGGTTAATGCGCTGACCGGTTCTCTCANTNTNTTAAACATTCTAACGCTTNACGATTGTCGCNATACCTTGACCGGTGCCGATNCACATGGTAGCGAGACCGTAAGTACCATCCACCTGATCAAGAACGTTCAGGAGAGTGGTGATCAGTCTGGCACCGGAGCATCCCAGCGGATGGCCCAGCGCTATTGCNCCGCCNTTCAAATTGATCTTTTCCNGTGGCCANTCNCCACTTCTGATGACGAAAAGTGATTGGGCAGCGAACGCTTCGTTTAACTCGATAGCATCCAGATCACTGATTGTGATTCCGGCTTTTTCCAACGCTTTTTCCGTGGCCGGTAAAGGTCCTTTACCCATGCGGTCCCATTCAACGCCGGCAATGGCTCNGGAAATGATTTCAGCCCGTGGCGTTAGGCCGTGCTTCTTTGCAAAAGCGTCACTGGTGAGAAGAACAGCGGCNGCACCGATGGAGAAAGGAGAACTGGACGCGGCGGTGACGGTGCCGTTCTCGATGAAGGCCGGATCGAGGGAGTGAATCTTTTCTGCATCAGGAGCCATTGGTCCTTCATCNTTTTCTACTGTAGTGCCNTCATCGAGGGTCACGGGGACAACTTCACTATCNAGTTTCCCTTCGNNTTGNGCAGCTAGAGCCTTTTCGTGAGATGANATNGTAAAAGCGTCCTGATCTTCTCGGGAGANGCCAATATCTTCCGCCAGCAGCTCCGCCGTTTCNCCCATGCCGATGTAGAAGTCCTTTTCGGCAAGATCCGGATGAAAATCGGGATTNAAGCCGCCCATGGGCACCGAGAACATGTCCTCAACACCGGCACCGATACCTACATCAATNTCGCCCGCTTCAATAGCCTGNCTGATCTGGTGGACAGCATCCATTGATGANCCACAGAATCGATTCACCACTTTGGCTCCTGAATCAATGGTAATCCCGGCCAGAACCGCCGCTGACCGTGCAATAAGCATTCCCTGAGAACCCTCCGGGAATGCNCATCCCATGACCACATCTTCAACGGCATCCCGGGAGACGCCTTNATTGCGATCCATGAGCTGTGACAGAACCTGCGCTGCCAGATCATCAGAACGNATATTNCCCGCNATGATNCCCCGCTTGACGCCAATGGGNGATCGGACAGCATCAATAACTACACTCTTTCGTTCAGCCATGGCTATCTCCTAGAATGGGTATTTTCTCTGTTGGTAAACATACTCGGCGATCTCCCGTTTCAACTGGGAGACATCTGCCCTTGGAAGCATCCTGCGCTGAAATGTGTTATACAGCTCCAGTATATCCGGGGGCACGTCACCGTGGTAGATATCATTCAAAGAAAGCAAAGCTCTGTTAAGAATGTTGAGAGAAGTTTCGGCAGTGAGCGCCTGTGCAATATGCACCAGTACGGTGTGGTGACCGTTGCTTTCCAACTGCTGATTGACGCGAGAGAGGGTAGAATCCGTGGCGTAAATGTCCATGAAACAGTCTGCCAGTGCCTCACCGAGCATCTGTTCATTTTTCAGGTCTTGACCAAACTCGTTGAGAGCTTCATTGAAAATAGTAAGAACCAGATACTTTGCTGTCTCCAGTATGTTCATCTGTCTAGAAAGAGGTGAATGAGATGAGACCAGTTCTTCCGAATTAAGGAAATTGTTACGCTCAGCCATACGTTCCCGAATTGGTATTTCGTTCATGAAAGCTTTTTTCATGAAGTAACCGGTAATGATCTGTCGGTTGATTTCGTTTGTGCCTTCCCAAATTCGATCTATACGGCAGTCACGGTAGGCCTGGGCTATGGGATAGTCCTCGATGAAGCCGTAGCCTCCCATGATCTGAATACCTTCATCGGCGCAAAATCCAATTGTTTCGCTGCCCATGACTTTACTGGTTGAAGATTCAATGGCGAAAAGTTCCATGGCCCGCCCCATCTTCATGTGATAGTCAGGGNCGCTCTTGTCAAGCTCGCTGACGGCTTCCTCAATTTCAGCAATGGCCCGGTAAATGAGGCTGTCTAGGGCATAAGTGCGGATGGTCATATCGGCAAATTTCTTTTTTATAGCATCAAAAAAAGCGATAGGCTGTCCGAACTGACGCCGCTCGAGAGCATACTCGCAAGTCTTTGATATGATCAATTTACATCCTCCTAGAACGTGTGCGCCAAGCTTGAGACGACCTTGGTTGAGGACATTAAATGCAATAGCAGCCCCATCTCCAACATTACCCAACAGGTTCTCAACGGGTACATTAACATTCGTCAGTTTCAAGGGTGTGGTGGATGACCCCTTAGAGCCCATCTTGTGTTCTTCGGGGCCCACCTCGAATCCTTCCATGTTCCTCTCCACAATAAAAGCAGAGAACTTATTGCCATCCACTTGGGCAAAGAGAGTGTAGATGTCGGCAATCCCGCCGTTGGTGATAAACTGCTTTTCACCGTTGAGGGTGTAGTGTTTGCCGTCATCGCTCAACTTCGCTATTGTTTTGCCGGAAGTGGCATCCGACCCGGCCTCAGGCTCGGTGAGTGCGTAGGCGCCAATGAGTTCGCCAGTGGCCAGTTTAGGCAGGTACTTTTCTTGTTGTTCTTCATTCCCGAACCAAACGATGGGGAGCATGCCGATCCCTGTTTGCGTGGATACTGAAACGGTAAATGCAGCTGAGCCGCCGAAGGCTAAAGCTTCCGCTACGACAATACCCGTTACTTTGTCCATTTCCATTCCGTCGAGCTTTTCTGGGATATCGATGGAAAGTAATCCCAATTCACCCATCTCTCTGATCAACTGTTTGGTGAGCTCCAGATCTTTCGACTCGATCTGTTCATTGAGCGGGACAACTTTTTCAGTAACAAAATCCTCCACCATTTTCCGGATCTCTTTCTGTTCATCATTCAGCTGTTCGCGAGTGAAAATAGGGGAGGAACCCACTGTTTCTAGCATATACATGCCACCAGTCTTTCGGTTTACAGCAAGATTATCCATGATAAACTCCTTCTCATTTTGCTCTCAATCCTGAAAGGATGAAATCTGTTATCGTTTCAAAGTAGTGTTTGGCACTGAGGCCATCGGAATCAAAAAATGCGAACCAGACAATGCCCTCAATATTGACCATGATGGAAAGTGCAGCTACCTTTACGTCCAGGTTCTTGAAATCCCCTGAATCAATGCCTCGCTGTACGATGCCTTCAATTAGCTCAAGGAATTCCTGATAAACTTTGNGTGTTTTTTTTCGGAAATCTTCATCGCGGCTGGAAAGAGCCCAGAATTCAAGTTCAGCCTTGAAAACAGTCGGATTATCATTGTAGGCGTTCAGGAAAAAATCAAAAAGTGCCTTAAGCTGATCAGAAGCAGAAAGATCCTCTTCAACAATATGGTTAAGGGTGACACCCCAGNGGTTAACCCAGTGATTAACAAGGGAGAGGAAGATATCTTTCTTGGAACTGTAGTACCAGTAGATGGCTCCCTTGCTCAGGGCCGCTTCTGANACAATATCATCCATGCGGCAATCGGAGTATCCCTTGGTAGCCACCACGTTCAGTGCCGCGTTCATGATCTGATCTTTTCTCTTATCTTTTATTTTATTCAAGTTTGAAGCTGTCATAAACCGACCAGTCAGTTTAATGAAGGTAATAATGATATTGATGAATTACAATAGCCATATAGCCATTTTATAATGCAATTGCACTAACCGAGTTTAAAAGGATCTTTTCCCCCTTTTTTGTTGCGACGCTGAAGGAAATGTTATATATTTTGCTATTGAGAATCAGTCTCAATTAGTATTAATCACTTAATTCAATCAATTAAAGGGAAGTCATGATAAAGAAGTTCTTGCTCTGTTTCTTTTCAATTCTCTCATTATCATTTGCCGAAGTCACTCTTAGCGGATTAGTAGTAGATTATGAATCGGGTGTTCCATTACGGGATGCCAATGTACGCATTGTGGGAACTAAATTGGGTGATGCAACTGACATAAGTGGTTCATTTAAAATTGATATTTTAGATCCCGGTTCCTACGAAATAGTGGTGTCGGTTATTGGATTTGAAGAAGCCTCGCAGACAGTTTCCATTCGGGAAGGTCAATCAAAAGAGATCAGATTTGAATTGAGGTCCAAAATATTGGAGCTTGATCCTGTATTGGTATTAAAAGAACGTTCAAGTGTTGTTGGATTTGGACCAAAATTCTTGAGAATTCCCGGGTCCGCCAGTGTTGTTACTTCTCGCGATTTGGCCAAATACAACGATACCGATATTAATCGCATCATTACTCGAATTCCCGGCGTATATGTTCAGGAGGAAGATGGCTTTGGCCTTAGGCCTAATATTGGTATGAGAGGGACAGGTGTTGAAAGAAGTTCAAAGATCAATCTAATGGAAGATGGGATCCCAATTGCACCAGCGCCTTATTCATCCCCAGCCGCCTACTATTCTCCGACAGCGGGTCGCATGGAGTCCTTTGAAGTCCGTAAAGGTTCGTCACAGATTAAATATGGTCCCCAAAGCACAGGCGGTGCTTTAAACTATATTTCTACGTCTATTCCACGAGATTTTCGTATAAAAGCCAATTTGTTTGGAGGTCAGTTCAATACTTATAAAGCTCACGTCAATATTGGCAGTTCTGGAGAAACTTTCGGGTATTTGCTGGAAACCTTTTTCGATCAAACCACTGGATTCAAAAATCTTGATCATGCCGGTCAGAATACAGGCTATAGTAAAGCGGATTACCTTAGCAAGTTTAGGTTCAACACACCGAAGTCGTTTACAATTCCGGCAGCCATTGAATTGAAGTACAGTATTACCGATGAATTAAGTAATGAGACTTACCTTGGACTATCACGATCCGATTTTTCCATTGACCCTCTTAGACGCTATGCGGCATCTGGAATTGATGAGATGGATGCTGATCATACCCAAACCGTTTTAACTGGCGTTGTGAAACCACTTGCCAATGTCGATCTCACTTTTGCTTATTACAAAAATGAATTCAATAGAAATTGGTATAAGCTAAGCAAAGTTGGGGGTTCCAGTATCGGTTCCATTTTTTCATCATCAGCCAATGATCATCCTGCTTATGCTTTGCTAAGTGCCGAGGATACAAGTAACGATGTTTTCCAGATCAAAGCAAATAACCGAATGTATAAATCGACAGGGTTTCAGTTAGTAGCTAATAGTCGCTTTTCACTATTGAACTCTTATCATAACCTGATGGTTGGGTATCGTGATCATTCTGACGAAATGGATCGCTTTCAAAAAGTAGATAAATATGCTATGCGATCTAAGGAACTTGTTTTGACCACAACAGGGATTTGGGGTACTGGCTCTAAGAATAACCGTTTTTATTACGCTGATGCAATTTCATACTTTATTGAAGATGAAGTCGAAGCGGGTCCATTTAAAATTACAGTTGGTGTTCGCGCTGAAGATATTAGTGTTGAGAGAAAAGAGTGGAAAGGTGATATATCCGGTGAAGGTGACTCTTGGAATGACCCGAACAGAGAATTAACACCCAGCGTAAAGGAAAAGAAACTTGACGTTATTGTGTCTGGGATTGGAATGGTCTATAAACTCAACCCTTCTTTTAGTCTGATAAGTGGTATCCATAAAGGTTTTTCACCACCGGGTCCTGGTGTTGATGAGGAAGATGATGTAAAGCCCGAAGAGAGTGTGAATCTTGAATTGGGTTTTAGATATCGGGTTGGTTTAACTGAAATAGTTTCAACTATTTTTAACAACCAATATCAGAATTTGTTAGGAGATAATACCCAGTTTGCAGGCAGCGGTTCCTATGATCAGTTTAATGCCGGCCAAGTGAATATCAATGGTCTGGAACTTGCCGCAAGTCATATCATCCCTATTGGACAAAAGTTCATTCCGCTTCACATAAGTTATACATTTACTTCGACCGAATTTCTCAACAGTTTCGAAAGCAACTTTGAAGCGTGGGGTACAGTTATGGCCGGTGATGAACTGCCATATGTTCCAAAACACCAACTTTTCTCGGAGGCTGGCTTGGAAGACAAAGCGTGGAGTTCATACATTCGATTTCGGTTGATAGATGCCATGCGAACAGTGGGCGGAAGTGGTGACATAGATTCCAATTTTTCCACTGATGTGGTGGCATTGCTTGATTTCTCGGCTGAAGTTTCTATTTCAACATCAAGTCGGTTTTTCTTCAATATGAATAATATTTTTAACAATCATTCTGTGGCCGCAGCTCGTCCCGCAGGAGTTCGACCAACCATGCCGAGAAATTTTGTGGCAGGTGTCAAAATCACTATATAAGCATCGAGGGATTAAAGAGTGGCTGAATTACTGATTTGTTTTCGTGAAGTTCTTGAAGCGGCTCTTATTATAGGAATTTTATATACTTATCTTTCAAAAATTGGGCGAAAGGATATGCTTCCTATTCTGTGGCGAGGTGTAATAGCGGCGTTAGTTTTGAGTCTGATTTCATCTGTCATATTTCAGATTGTAGCTGGTGGGTTCACAGGGCAAGCTGAGAAAATTTTTGAAGGTGTAGTAATGATTATTGTTGCTATTGTTCTGGGGACTATGATCATATGGATGGCTAACAATACCAATATAGCTGGTGAATTAGAATCGCAGGCTGATAGTGCCCTAGAGAAATTAGACAGTGCGTCATGGGGCATATTCTCCTTGGCATTTATTGCTGTTTTTCGTGAAGGAATTGAAACTGTCTTGTTTCTTTATGGAGTATTTGTGAATCAGGGAAGTGTTTCATTCTTTTCATCAATGATTGGTGCTGGTGCAGCCCTGGGTATTGGATATATGATTTTTGTTAAAGGGCAACGAGTACCTTTGAAGACTTTTTTCAATATCAGCTCGGTCTTTCTCATCTTTGTAGCGGCGGGTATGATGGCTTACGGTATTCATGAATTGGAATCGGCTGGAATTATAGCAGATACAGGTCGGATCTGGAATGTGAATCCACCAGTATTACCGAACGGCAGTTACCCTATTTTCCATGATAAGGGGGCAATTGGTGCCATTGCTAAAGGGCTTTTTGGCTGGAACGGTGATCCCAGCTATTTGGAAGTGGGGATATGGACTTTAACCTTCGCGGGCCTTATGGTTACTTGGCGCCGTATTACTATCGCACCACGAACGGTATAAAAGTAGGAAGAGGACGTTACTTAATTTTCCCCAGCTGCCGGTATTTTTCTTTGTATTTGTCATAGAGGACTTTGTGACGGTCGCTCATATCTATCTTTTTCCCCTGGATATAAACCTGCGCTACTTGGGTGGTAATTTCCAGCGGATCGCCGTCTGTTACCATGAGTGTGGCATCTTTTCCTTTTTCAAGAGAGCCTGCTTTGTCAGCGATGCCCAATACTTCAGCAGCATAGAGCGTAACTGATTTGATAGCCTCATCCTTGGGAAGCCCATATGAAGCAGCCTTGGAAGCTTCGTAGGGGGTGTTTCGGTGGCTGGATGCGCCGCCCGTTCCCATGGAGATGCAATATTTCACACCAGCTTCATACAGTTTAACGGGGCCAGTAAATGGTGTATCAAAATCTTCCCAACGCCTGCGGGGGAGAGAATTGACCGTCTCATAGATTACTGGTATTTCATATTTTTTCAATAAGTCAGCCACGCGCCAGGCGTCATATCCGCCCACGATGACCATCTTAACATTCTGGCGGTTTGCCCACTCTACAGAACTCTCGATTTGACGCACTTCACTGGCGTGCATAAAAACAGGTATTTCTCTACGTAGTACGGGGAGCATAGCTTCCCAGCGCAGATCAGTTTCAAGTTCAATCTTTCCTGACTGATCTGCCGCTTCTTTTGCCACGAGGTAACGCTGTGCTTCTTCGAAAATGGTGTCCAGTTTTTTTAATGTTTCTTCTCGCCGTTTCGCCGCCTCTTCTTCAGTAATTCGAAAATATCCAGAGCGGACCGCACCCATATTAGGCCAGTTAATATGAAGACCTGCCGGTGCTTTCAGTGTGGAAGTTTCCCACGTCCAGCCGTCCAGCATCATGACAGCTGATGTTCCCGAGATCAGTCCACCGGTGGGGCACGATTGAGCTAACAAGACACCGTTTGAGCGGGTAACGGGGATGATTTCAGAATCTGGGTGGTAAGCAACTTCAGCGCGCACATTAGGGTTTACTTCACCCCGTTCTGAAAAATCCCTTGTTACAGCTACAGCCCCGATCTCTGTTAAACCGATCACACTGGCAGCAGCGATCATTCCGGGATAAACATGTTTTCCCAGCAGATCAATGGTTTCTGTGTTGTCCGGTAGATTGGTAACCCTTCGGCCTATGGCAGTGATAATTCCTTTCTCGAAAAGAATAGCGCCACGATGTATTTCATCCGCTGAAACAGGATGAATGGTTGCGTTCATCAGTAAAATGGGGTGTGTCTGCGGAGGTGCCGGCACCTGGTCCGAAGCAATGGAAACAGTGATAACCGCAAGCAATAGTGTAGTTATTGTTGTTCTCATTTCAGTTCTCCTTCCACACAGCTGTAAGATTCCGTTTCTCCTGGTTTTCGCATTCGTCGTCCTTTATTGGAGCCTTTTTCCATTTTATTCCCTTCCGAGGAAAGTACCTTCTGAAAAAGAGCATTTCGCTCTTCTTTCATTTTAACTCTCATTTCCCTGTCCCGAGTCAGGTCGAAATACTTTTTTCCATCAATCCAGGTTTGTTCGCATGCGGTATACATAGACATGGGATCGCCGTTCCAAATAACAAAATCA
Organism: Fidelibacterota bacterium; assembly: GCA_002729175.1. GTDB lineage: Bacteria > Fidelibacterota > Marinisomatia > Marinisomatales > S15-B10 > UBA2125. Next base: position 15,964 of record PBTS01000014.1, on the reverse strand, counting down.
CCATCTTTGCCGGTTTCTAGTGAACCAACTTTCTCATCGATACCAAGTTGAATTGCAGGATTAATGGTCACAAATCGGAAAGCATCCTCCCTAGACATAGGGCCGTACTTAGCGGCTTTCGCAGCTTCTGTGTTCAGGCGCCGCGCCAGTTCACTGCTGTCAGAGTTGTACGAGACCACTACTCCTACCTTCTCCATGAGCGGACCATTGTATGGGATAGCATCAATCACTTCATATTTGTAAGCCCACCAGTCAGAGAATGTGGAAGCACCTGCCCCGATTTCAGCAATAGCTTCCGCAACTTTGTATCCCTCGAGCACATGCTGAAAAGTGCCAATCTTGAAATTAAAATCCTGAGATACTCTCGCCAGCATCAGGATCTCATCCTGCCTGTATGAGTGACTGTGAACCAGTCGTTTTCTATCAAGAATTTCCGCCAGAGCGTCCAGTTCAAGATCACGGCGAACCGGGATCAGTTTGCCTCCTTTTCCACCGCCTCGAGACGTTTTTTTTTGCTTTGTATTCCGCCGCAGCGGTGAATGCATCGCGGATGACCTGCTCCACACCCATCCTTGTCTCAGGATACCGACCCCAACTCCGTTCCCGCTTTACATTCTCTCCAAGAGCGAACTTGATTCCTTTCGGTGCTCCTTTAAACAGAAGCTGATCCGGTGCTGATCCCCATCTGAGTTTGATTACGGCATTTTGTCCACCGATGGGATTTGCAGAGCCGTGGAGTACGTTGGCTGTTGTTAGACCACCTGCAAGTTGTCTGTAAATATTAATATCATCACTGTTGATGACATCCTGTATCCGCACCTCGGCTGTGACAGATTGTGCTCCTTCATTGATCGAAAATCCAGCGGTGTGACTGTGACAATCGATGATGCCGGGAGTCACATGTTTTCCTTGTGCATCAATTGTCACAGAATTTTTTGCTTTAGGAGAGATACTGAGGTTCTTCCCCACTTTCCAGATCTTTCCGCCTTTTATCAGGAGGTCACTGTTTTCCATAACGCCTTGTGGTCCCATGGTCCAGATTGTGGCGTTTTTTACAAGAATCAATTCGGGCTGAGAAGGCATCTTCTCAAAGCCGAAAACGCCTTCGGGATAACGGACCACCAGTTTGCTGGCCTTTTCCTGAGTCTCTGTTTTCTCTTTCTTTTCTTTTTCATAGGGTGCCGCCCGCCTGGCGAACCAACTAAGAGTACCACCGGTAGGTGTCCGTCCCTGACCTTCGGCATAATCTTCCTTGATAGATCCGGAAAACTGAATTATGCCATCCATACCTAGAGTATCACCCTGCAATGCAAAATTGAACATATTGTTAGAAGAGAGCTTCACTGATTTCAGCGGTATAGTCATTTTATCGTCGGCTAGTTTGCCTTGTGGTTTTGTTCGTTCGCCGGTGATCTTTAGTGAATCGATGCGCACTTCGCCGTCGTATCTCCACTGCATGGTCCAAGTTCCCCTTGCGTCGGCTTTTGGTTCTGTGATGACTGGATATTTTATTCCTTCAATCCAAACTGATTCTACACGAGTTTTATTATCGAAATAGTCACCATCAGTCACCACAAGGTTTGCAATCTTTCCTTTTTTCAGCGTTCCCAACACTTCAGAAAGACCGAGGCGTTTAGCGGGTGTTGTCGTAACAGAAGCCAGAGCTTCATCTTTTGAAAAACCTCTTTTTACCATTTTTAAAAGATTGTTTCTGAATGTTTTTTTGTCTTCAAGCTCGCTGGTGGTGAGGACAAAAGGGATTGCCGCTTTGACTAGTTTGTTGGCATTGTCAGGTGCCATATCCCAGTGCCGGAGTTCTTCACTGGTGATCTGAAGTGCTGTTTCCCAGGTGCTCACGTCCGGCGCCTTGGGGAAATTAATGGGTAGGATCACAAAACTATCTAGCGCCTTGATATCATTCAGTCTCCGGTATTCATAACCGCTCCCTTTCAGCCAGACATTTAGATCAAATTCTTTACCGATTTTCCCAGCCCTGAGTGATCCCAGTTCCTCGTCTGTCATAAACAGGATAGCTCCTTTATTTTCCAAATGTGTACTTAAGGCTGCAAGTCCCCGATCTTCTTCCGGTTGATCATTGGTTTTAGGAAACCGCCCGTAGGTTTCCCACGCCTCTTTGTACCACTTTGCATCGTAGAATGTCTGACGAGTGAGCGCCACCGCTCCCAGAAGAGAGTTGGGATAAGTAGGATCACTCCAGGTACCATATTCAAAACCGATGGCCTGCACCGGGCCATCTTCCTTTATAACAGAGCCGGGCGACCAGTTCCCAAGATGGATCAGTGCGGACTGTCCCCGAAATATTCCTGAGCCAGGTACCAGGTGAGCTGAGGTAAAGCCCAGGCTTCTTAAGGTTTTTCCTTCTTTTTCCGGCAAGTCATATTGCTCTAGGACTGAAAAATCAGGCTTTACTTTCGGATTCCAATGAGAGGTGGCCGTGGTGGTGGTTTTTTCCTCTTGATTTTGCTGGGATCGGCGACCCATTACTGGGGGTTTTTTATCCGATCTTTCAAGATAACTTTCGATAAAACCTGAATAAATGGTTTTGCCTGAAAGGTTCACTTCAAAAGCATCAGCTGGAATTTTCGCACTCTTGCCAATGGATTCGATAAGGCCGTCCCGAATGACAATTTCACCGGATTCAATCACCTTTCCCGGTTCAGGAACGATGGTAGCTCCTTTCAGTACAAAAACCTTCGGCGTCTTGTGGTGAATAGTCTGGCCTGGATCAACCGGCTTTACCTGTCCTTTTGCTGTAGCAAAAAAACAAAAGAATATGAGAGAATAGGCAGTTGAGGAAAGTCTCGTTTTCATCATTGTTTCACCTCACATTATGATTTCATTTTCTTAAAAGTAAAGTTAAGGAATGATAGATAGACTAGCTGTCATTATTTGACCTGTTCCAATAGAAGTAAATCGGTAGCCCAAGTAGCGTAAGACCAATGCCGGCCAGGGCTTCCAGAGGTGCGTCCAGCAATGCAGCGAGAACGAAGAATATGGAAAAAATGATAAACAGTGCAGGAATCCATGGGTATCCCCATGTTTTGTATGGTTTTGGAAGCTCGGGGCGATTCTTTCGAAGAGCGAAGACAGCAGCTGCGCCGGCGGTCCAGAGGAGAAGGTTAACTACAACCACAAATGTAATGAGCTGTTCGAATGTGCCTGAAAGAGTCAGGATAGACGCCCAGACAGCCTGATAAATAATCGCCTTTGCGGGAGTATGATAACGGGGATGGATCTCAGCCGCGTGCTTGAAAAAAAGACCATCCTGCGCCATGGCATAATAGACTCGCGGACCTGTGAGTACTGCTCCGTTCAGTGCTCCCATGACAGATATAATGATCGCGACAACCATAAAGCGCCCTCCTAGTGAACCAAAGAGCGACTTAGCAGCGGTCTCGCCAATGGTCACAATACCGGCCATCTCATCCATGGGTAGCGCTCGTAAATAAACGATGTTCAACAGAAGGTAGAGTACTGTGGCCGTCCCTGTTCCGATCAAAAGTGCCCGGGGCAAGTTTCTCTGAGGATTTCGGATTTCGCCCCCTACAGCTGTGACATATTCCCATCCGCCAAATGTCCAGAAAACAGCCACCAGCCCGCCCCCGAATGCAGTGATCATAGAGCTGAAGCCGTCAAACTGAAATGACAATCTGAAATCAGGTGTCTCCGTACCCACAGCTAGGCCAGCAATAACGAAAATGATAATTGAGGCAATCTTTATAACAGTGATGACATTCTGGACGATTTTCCCGACACCGAGCCCTATGTAATTCACAGCTGAAAATAGAAAAATCATCACAACGGCAATCACCTGACCTGCGGAGACTGTAATGGGTGATGTGATAATAATATTGTTCGGAGAGATGGAAGGGAAAAAGGTTGAGGCGTAAGTAGAAAAGGCAACTGCGACTGCCGCCACAGCTCCAGTAAGGTAAACGGAGAAAGAGACCCATCCGAAGAGGAATGCCGGTAGCCTCCCGAATGCCTCGCGTAGATAAATGTATTGACCTCCCGCTTTTGGAATGGCGGCGCCAAGTTCGGCATAAGTGAGCCCGCCCGCCAGTGCATGAAGCCCCCCCACTATCCACGCTAGGAGAAGCAAAGAGGGTGAAGGAAGGGACTCAGCCATGAGACCGCTGGTCATGAAGATTCCTGAACCGACAACGACACCGATGACTATCATAGAAGAGTCAAAAACGCCTAATCCCCTGATTAAACCTTCGTGTTTATTCTCTATTTGAGTTGATGCGATCAATAGATTTTGTCTTGAGGAGTTAAGAGGAATTCATCCTCCTGCCGTGGAATTTAGTTGTACCGGATGAATTATCTTTTAAGAAATGGAACTCTTATTTAAGTTGAAAAGACAAAATTCTAAATGGATTAACTGTGGCCAATTTCGAAGAAAAAGATCTTATTGATAATAGAAGATATCCCTTTCATTCTCCTGCTTCGTCATCGTATCTGAATCTTGTTTCACAATGTCAGCAGGATCTGAATAGGAATGGAGCCTGTATGCTTCCAGGTTTCCTAACGACGGAAGCTATCGCTCAAATAGTTTCTGAAATAGATCGAATAGCTCCAAAGGCTTACCCCTGTAATGAATTTCACAATGTTTTTCTTGAGGAAGATGACATCTCTTTTCCTGAAGATCATCCCCGACGTCTTAAAGAAAAGACCTCTCTGGACTCTTTAGCTTATGATCACATAATAAAGGGTGATGCTCTACGAACTCTCTATGAATGGGATCCACTTCTTCACTTTGTAGCGGCTATTTTAGGAGAAGAAAAAATGTACCGGATGGCTGATCCAATGGCAGCACTTACTGTCAATGTGATGAAAAAAGGTCAGAACCATGGCTGGCATTTTGATGAGTCACTTGTGACTATTACAGTCATGCTTGAAAAACCTCTGGAAGGAGGGGAATTCCAGTACGTTACTGATCTGCGTGGAGAAAGTTGGAACGACTATGAGTCACTTAATGATGTATTATCGGGGAATGAAGATAAGGTTCAAACTTTGCCAGTTGAACCAGGGACCTTACTTCTCTTTGCCGGTTATTATCAATTGCACCGTGTAACACCAGTGGTGGGGGACACTACCAGGTATGTAGCAACCCTCTGTTTCAAAGATGAACCTGGTGTTTGCAACAGTCCTAAAGTCCAGAAGCTATTCTATGGCAGGACTGTTGCTGTATGAGTTTCAAAGTAACAGATAAGGATATTCAAAACTACAGTAGAGACGGCGCTGTGGTGCTCCGTGGACTTTTTTCTGCCGAGGAGATCGAGTGCTTGGTGAAAGGGATTGAAGCTAATATCTCTGCCCCAAGCTGGCGATCTAAAGTGGCCAGCAGTTCTGATGACCCCGGTTGGTTTATGGAAGACTTTTGTACCTGGCAAGATAATCCGGCTTACCGACGTATCATTGAGAAGAGTTCACTTGCATCTGTTGCGGCACAACTAATCCAGTCCCAGGAAGTCAGATTGTTTCACGATCACATGCTGGTGAAGGAACCGGGTACGGAACAGCGAACCCCGTGGCATCAGGATCAGCCGTACTACAACATCGACGGCAAACAAAATGTAAGTTTCTGGATTCCTGTGGATCCCGTGCCAAGAGAATGGACTCTTGAATTTGTAGCTGGATCTCACCTTGGTGGATGGCTCATGCCAAGGACATTTTTAGATCAACAAGCGAAATGGTTTCCTGAAGGTTCCATGGAGGAGGTTCCGGACATTGAAGCAGACAGGAATAAATACGAAATTCTTGGTTGGGCACTTGAGCCCGGCGATGCCGTCGCTTTCCATATGCTTTCGCTCCACGCTGCAGCTGGTGTTCAGGGTGATCAGCGCCGAAGAGCTTTTGCGGTTCGGTTAATAGGTGATGATGTTATACATACTCCCCGATCGTGGGAAACGTCTCCGGAGTTTCCAGGTCTGATAGATGAGTTACCAGCGGGAGTTCCCATGAACCATCCATTGTTTCCGCTTTTAACTGATTGATTCAGTCAGTTTTTTTCCTGATCTTTAGATTGTTCGCCTAATTTGTCTTTTTTTTGAGGAGACCCATAGCCGCCCCCGCCGGGTGTTTCTATTATAATGCTTTCGCCTGATTTTACTACCCGTTCTACCTTACCAGCCAGAGGTTCCAACTTACCGGACGTCTTTTTTAACTGATTCTTTCCACATTTACCTGGTAATCCGCCAGCCATTCCATAGGGTGGGTAGTTGCGTCTCTCAGAAAGGATTGAGACTTTTCTCTGTTCCAGAAACTTCACTTTTCGAACGGTTCCATTCCCACCTTTGTATTGGCCGTCACCTCCTGAGTTTTTCCGTAACCCGAAATGCTCCAGACGGATCTCGGGGAAGCGATGTTCCAATACTTCAGGATCGGTGGCTCTTGTGTTGGTCATATGTACCTGAACACCTGAAGCGCCATTGTGACCTTTGCATGCTCCTGAACCACCAGCTATAGTTTCGTAATATTGTTTTCCAGAACCATCCTCTCTACCGAATACAAAATTGTTCATGGTTCCCTGAGATGCGCCGGCAAGTTCCAGGGCGCCCATGAGTACATCGGTTATACGTTGAGACGTTTCCGTATTACCACCCACCACAGCTGCGGTATCTGCAGGTTTGAGTAGACATCCTTCAGGAATAATGATCTCAATCGGTTCAAGACAACCTGAATTGAGAGGAATATCCTTATCGATCATGAGCCGGAAAACGTACAGGACCGCCGCTTTTGTGACCGCCATAGGTGCGTTCTGATTGCCTTTCATCTGAAGACTGGTTCCTGAAAAATCGACTTTGGCCCTGCAAGTATGCGGCGGATTGCCACCTTTTTCAATTGAAATTCGTACGGCAATGGCATCTCCGCTATCGAGCTGATCTTTGAATTCGAGATCCAGTTTTTCCTTTTCATCCAAATACGCCCATAATGCAGCCCTCATTGACTCAGTAGCATTTTCTCGGATGTGTCCCATGTAGGCGTGGACTGTTTCAAGTCCGTATTTTTTGATAAGTCTGTCAGTTTCGATGATTCCTTTGTTCACTGCCGCGATCTGTGCCTTAATATCGGCAATGCGTTCATCAAGGTTTCGTGCTGGATAGTCGTTATCTGACAGCAGATTTTTCAGCTCATCCAGTCGGAGTTTATCATTTTCTATAAGACGAAAATTATCGATCACAACACCTTCCTCATGAATTGACGTTGCAAACGGCGGTAGGGATCCGGGAGTTATGCCGCCGATATCAGCATGGTGTCCACGGCTAGCAGTGTAGAAAAGGGGATCCTTCCCCTCGGCGAAAACAGGCGCAATGACCGTCAAATCTGGGAGATGGGAACCGCCACGATGAGGGTTGTTCATCAGAAATGCATCCCCTGGCCTCATAGATTCTTTGTTTGCCGCAATGATTTCTTTCACTGATTCACTCATAGCGCCCAGGTGGACAGGCATATGAGGTGCATTAGCAACCAGATTGCCCTTAGGATCAAAGATGGCACAAGAAAAGTCGAGACGTTCCTTGATGTTAACCGAATGAGCCGTATTGATCAGTGTATGACCCATCTGCTCGGCAATACTCATGAAAAGGTGATTGAATACTTCCAGCATGATGGGATCTCTTTGTGGTCCTATAGATACTTCCACCATGGTATCCTGATTCAGAACAATATGACCGTATCTGTTAAGTTCTGCTGAAAATCCTGGTTCAACCACGGTGGTGGAAAACGCCTCTGTAATGATTGCTGGTCCTTCAACAAATGAACCTGACTGGAAATCATCTACATGGTAAATCGGTGTTTCATATTCACCATCTTCAAAAGTGACTTTTGTGGTATCCCTTAGTTCAGGTTTACTTCTGGTATAGGATTGAGAGTGACTCTCTTCGAAGTGATATCCCAGACCGTCCACCTCAACCCTCAGATTGACAAGTTCCAATTCAGTGGTGGGGTCAAAGCCGAACAGTTGTTTATGGAGTTTAGAGAACATTTCCACTGTTTCTTCAAATGTGCCCAGTGGAATTGTGAGATGGTTGTCTGTGCCAAGTGGCCTGAGATCGAGAAACTTTTTAGTCTCAATATTGGCCTCAGATATGCCGCATTGAGAGATTTCCTTAATCAAAGGTGAAGCCATCTCATTAAGCTGAGTCTCGAATTGTTGGAGCACATTTTTGTTGTACGTCGTTACTATGGAGCGAATGGCGTAGCGAAATTGATTGGCCATGGCAATTCCGTAGGCTGACAGAAGCCCCGCCATGGGGTGGATAACCATCTTTTTTATGCCCAGGATTCGGGCAATACCACAAGCGTGTTGTGCGGCGGCACCGCCAAAGCAAACAAGGGCATGAGTCCGTACGTCAAATCCCCGGGCCACCGAAATTTCCTTAATTGCCGAAGCCATCGTTTCATTGGCAATTCGGATAAAGCCCAGGGCCACATTTTCTTGTGATAGATCTCTATCAAGGTCGGTATTAATTTCATGGGTAAGTTTTTTGAAAGTTTCTCGTGTTTTTGCCTCATTCAGCGGTTGATCGTGAGTTTGACCGAAAGTATTGGGGAAATATTTCGGCACTAGCCGGCCGAGGAGCAGATTAGCATCTGTTATTGCAAGCTGTCCATCCTTGCCGTAACAGACTGGCCCCGGGTCAGCTCCCGCTGATTCAGGTCCAACACGCATCTTTTTCCCATCAAACCAAAGAATGGAGCCGCCTCCCGCAGCCACAGTGTTGATTTTCAGGCTAGGTGTCTGAAAGTGAATACCTGCTGTCTCCACTTCCACCACTTTTTCAAATTCACCACCATAGCGAGAAACATCGGTGGAGGTACCTCCCATATCAAAGCCGATGGTTTCATCGATCCCATTTAACTTTGCTACTGCTGCAGCACCGATAACACCTCCGGCAGGGCCTGACATGATGGCGTCCTTTCCTCTGAAGTTGTGAGCATCAGTCATACCGCCTGAACTCTGCATAAACTCAAGAGGAATGTTGCCCGTCTTCTTTTCCACTGATTGTATGTATTCAAAAAGGACAGGGCTGAGGTAAGCATCCACAGCTGTCGTCTGTCCCCGTCCAACAATTTTGATTAACGGCATGATTTTGTGCGAAACTGAGATCTGGTCAAAACCCATTTCAAGGGCGATCTCGGCTACACGTGATTCATGAACCCCATTTTTCCAGGAATGCATAAGTACGATAGCAAGAGATGAAACTCCGCTATTCATGATATCTCCTAAATCTTCTCTCAAAGCAGATTCATCCAGAGGCCTCACGACACTTCCTTCGTGATCCAAACGTTCATTCACTTCACTGACAGTACTGTAAAGTTGTTCCGGCTTTTTTACTGCTAGGGCAAAGAGATCAGATCTGGCCTGATTGCCGATCTCAAGAAGGTCCCTAAAGCCTTTTGTGATGAACAGTGCTATTGGAGCACCTTTTCGTTCAAGTAGAGCGTTAGTGGCCACGGTAGTCCCCATCCGTATCCGACTCACCTTATCTTCGGGGATAGGACTTTCAACAGGAATATTCATCATTCGCCGAATTCCTTCTATGGCGGGATCGACATACTCCTGTGATAGCGAAAGGAGCTTAAGACTGTGGGTCTTTCCCTCAGGATCTACACCGATGATGTCCGTAAATGTGCCGCCTCGATCCACGGCAAAAAACCACATCTTTTTTTCAGAATGACCCATGATGGGCCAAAATCTACTTTATCACTAACGAGTAAACAGGAAGGAAATTCGAAATATATAAATCGGTTATTCGGGAATGGTTATTCAGATGGCGAAATAATAAAGGAAAATGGTTGTGGATAATAATCAAATGAGCCGTTTCATGATATTATCAACAGATAAAAAGTGAAAAGGTTGTCAATTGAGTTTCACCCGGTGATGGCCTAACTTCACTTCACAAACACCAATAAATGACAGGAGAGACAATGATCAAGCATATTGTTATGTGGCGGTTAAAGAAGATTGAGGGGAAAACAAAAGAAAGTACTGCTTCTAAGATTGAAGCTGAAGTCAATAAACTTCCCAACCTCATCAAAGAAATCAAAGCATTTGAAGTAGGCATCAATGTGAATCCGTCAAAACGTGCTTCTGATGTGGCTCTTGTATCTGAGTTTAAATCCATTGATGCGCTGAAAAAATATCAGGACCATCATGAACACTTGAAAGTTGTGGCTTTACTCCAACCATTGACTAAGGAAGTTCGTGTGATAGACTATGAGATGTGATGGTTAGTTCAATGTTAGAAAATCATCTTGAGGAGCTGTTGGCCGATTTAGTGGCTTGTAATTCAGTTAATCCCAAATGGGATGGAGGTCCAGGCGAGGAGTCTGTTTGCGAGGCCATATCCGACATTCTATTATCATTTGACTACGGTCCCAAGATAGAGAAGGTTGCTCCCGGTAGAACCAATGTGGTCTGTTCAATTCCAGGAGTTGGAGATGCGCAAAGCCTGTTGTTGAATTCACATGTGGATGTTGTGGGCGTAGAGGGAATGGATGGTCCGTTTAAGCTACGTCGGGAGGGTGACAAGCTTTACGGTAGGGGGGCGTACGATATGAAAGGGAGTGCAGCTGTCATGCTGGCATTGGCTGAAATTTGTGTTAAAGAAACGCCTCCGGGCGATATTCACCTCACCTTTGTTTGCGATGAGGAAAATCTCAGTATCGGGATGGAACACCTTATGAAGGAATGGGTCTTTTCATTGGACGCTCTTCCCTTGGCGGTAATCGCCCTCGAACCAACGGAGGAACAGATCGGTATTTGCCACAAGGGATTCGCGTGGTACGAAATAGCTATTTCCGGAAAAGCAGCCCACGGCTCTCGTCCGGAAGAGGGGGTAGACGCCATTTTTCCCCTTGGGCCAGTGATTCAGGAAATTGCCAATGTTCAGGAGGAACTTACTGCCAGGGAATCCCACCCTTATCTCGGTCAAAGTTCACTCCATGTAGGTACGTTGGAAGGAGGTACGCAACTTCCTGTCATTGCGGCCGGATCAAGACTCAATTGGGAGAGAAGAATTCTACCGGGTGAGTCCGAAGCTGATCTTGAAAATGAATTTAACAGGATCATCTCTTCAGCAGGAGCGCATACTGGAGATCACACTGTTGAAGCTAAAAAACTATTTAGCCGCCCACCTTTGGAGACCCCTGAGAGTGCTGAAATCGTTAAGCGCTTTAGAAACGCTTCACCAGATTCTCAGTTGGCCGGTATGTCATATTGGGCTGATTCAGCCCTTGCCGCCGCAGCCGGTATTCCGGCCGTTCTGTTTGGGCCTATCGGTCACGGGGCTCATGCGACTGATGAATGGGTGAGTGCGAAAAGTCTTGTCAAGGTTTATGAAGCGTTGAAAAAAGTTATCTTTGGAATGGCTGAACCAGTAGACTCACTTTTGATCTAATCTTTTTGCCCACCACCATTTTGGTGATTTACGTTTTCCTCCACCCAAAATGTTGTCCAACCACAGCATGAAACGACGGATGAATGATCCCATTAAACGGAATCGAAGTCGATTGAACCAGTTTGGATAATCTCGGTTATAGGGACATACACGTAAGCAAATTGAGCAATCAGTAACTTGATTCACCCAGAAGTCGAAACACTTTTCCGCATCCACTGTCCACTTACTGATTCCATTAATATTTGATCGGTTGTAAATCCGTTCTGATGGATCATCAGCTGGAATAGCTCTTGGTGGGCACCCATCACTACAACGTCGGCACACCTCGCAAAATTCTTTTACTCCGAATCGCTTTGGGCGGTCATGTGCAAGAGGAAGATCAGTAAAAACTTTTCCAATACGAAGACGAGGACCTAGTTCTGGTGTAATTAGGAGACCATGACGGCCATATTCTCCTAACCCGGCTTTAATAGCTAGAGGAATATTGAGAGCCGTATCGTTCATGCTGGACACGGCATTATAACCAAGATTTTGTATATACTGAGCGAGAGCTAGAAGTGTGATAGCATCTTGAGAGTAGCCGATGCCTGTTGCAGTTCCACTTAGAGCCGATGGGACGGTTTCAAGCAAATCGTGGTCCATCTCATGACATACAACTATGACAGAAGTGAAATTATTCGGTAGATCCATTATTTTTTCGTTTTCACGTTCGCGACTATACTTGTGTGTATAGACCCAACGCTCATCATGATAGGTGATACCTACAAGATCAGCGCCAAAAAGTTTGGCGCTTTTTTTCACTTCCTCTGCCATGGCCTCAGGGGATTCAACATTTCGTTTTTCTGCAGCACCCTCTCGATGAGCTGTGAGGTAATCCAAAAATCCTTCCCGGCGGTCCTCGTTCTCCAGCCGCTCGGCAAAATAGTCAGCTACATGCCAACCTGCATTCCGAATAGCAAAATCTTTCTGAGCATAGCCGTCTACGTGACGCCACGCTTTCAACGGTTTCCGGTATGATTCGTAAAAAAGTTCTGTCTTTTTGGAGTTAATTGATGAGTCCCAGAATGAACGGTTATAGATATCGTCTTTCTGATTGAACCGTTGAAACTGATCAGTGATTTTGAAACCAGCATCACTATCATTTGCGCATCCACCTGAACAGGTGGTACAGCCGCTCACATTTGAATTCATTATAATAAATTATCTTTGGTTTTATTCATTTTATAGGGTACGGCTAAATCCATTTGGCGAACGATTCCACCTTTGCCATCGGGAAAAAGTGTCAGAGAGTTAACCAAAGGATCGAACCCGAAAATGAAACTGGTCGGAAAACCACTTCACCTTCTGAAAGTTAACTATTAATATCTGCCGTATTTAAGCAATTTATTCTCTTACGCTGACGATGAAAAATAATTTTGGTCCTATTGTATCACTGTTCATCTTAGTCCTACCCATCTTGATAAACCTATCTCTTCCCGTGCTTGAACAACCGTTATCCGGAAGTCTTGATTTTACTGTGGAAGAGACATCGAAAATAGGTTTGTTCACCATAGTTCAGGGAAGCCGCAACCTGGATTGGCCGGGCATTGCCAGCTGGCTAGCCGGCGACTATGAAAAGTCCTCTCTTTTCTTTAGAAAACAGTTATTCTCAATAACTGATGCCTGACCGGATTAACATGATTGGTGTTTCCTTTGACGCCAAATCTTCTTTTTTGAACGGCCCGGCAAAGGGTCCTTCCGCCATTCGAGAAGTATTGTTCTCAGGTGCCTCTAACCTTTTCAGTGAAACTGGTGTTGATCTGGACAGTGTGAATGGATTCAAAAAAGTGATCGACTTGAAAATAGAAAATAGCGACGCCGGCTATCTTCAGATTGAAGGAGAAGCTGAAAAGCAATTGTCTGATGGTGCTATCCCTATCTTTCTCGGAGGTGATCATTCCATTACTTATCCATTAGTGAAAGCCGTTTCTAAATCAATGAAGCCCACTACTATCGTTCATTTCGATGCTCACCCAGATCTTTACCATGAGTTGGAGAATGACCGTTTTTCTCACGCCTGTCCATTTGCAAGAATTATGGAAGATAGTCTGACAGATCGGTTGATTCAAATCGGCATACGTACAACCAACGATCACCAGCGTCAGCAGGCGAATAAGTTTGGTATAGAGTTATATGAATTACCTGAGATGCCTACGGATCTTGACTTGAGCAATAATGATAAAGTCTATATCTCTCTGGACCTAGATGTCTTTGATCCCGCCTTTGTTCCAGGTATTTCCCACCATGAACCGGGCGGGCTGTCAGTTAGAGATGTAATCGGCATCGTTCACAGCATCAATGCACCTATTATCGGGGCCGATGTGGTTGAATTGAATCCTCAACGCGACCTTAACGGGATGACCGCGGCGGTGGCGGCAAAAATGGTGAAAGAAATAGCCGGTAAAATGGTGATAACCTAGATTCGGCTCACTACTTCCCAGATAATCGAACTAATAGCAAAACCAACATAGACCAGAGAGGCAATGATCATCATGGTAGTTGCGGAAATTCCCGGCCTCACTGACTTAGGAAGGTATCGCTTATTCAGATAGAGAAGTAATGGGACATAGATTGCCATAGCAAAACCCCCGAGGTAAGCGGCGTTGAAAATAAAACCTAGCTCAGAGACACCGATACGTTCCATAATATAAGTGAGTAGACAACCAAGGATCATCCAACCTCCGCAGAAGATCATGTACCACCATCCCACCGGTCGGGAGCGAGCCTTTGCCACATTGGTATAAATAATATCAGCGAAGGTGCGACTGACCCCGTCAAGTATCACAAGTTGAGTTCCAAACAGAGTCGCAAATCCGACAAAAAGGAAAATTACTTGGCCGGCATTTCCCCACACTTCACCCAAGACCACAGCTTCATCCCAAATGAGGGTGCCGGGAGCAGGGATAATTCCCTGTGGATGTAACACTGCCAGAGCGCCAAACATGAAGAGAATTAATGTAAAAGTATTAAGCGCCCAAAAGAACAGCGTCTGATCTTTCTTGACATAATTCCACCAGTCGGAAAATCTTTGCCTATTTTCAGGCGTATCTTCAAAACGAAATCCAACGGAGGGAATTGCTTCAGCCTTGCCTCTTATAGGATTAGTCATCTTAGATATCCTGGCTCCCATCCCGATATTTTTATCCCTTAAATAGAACCCATAGAAGAGATTGTAGATTCCGCCGGCGCCAGCAAAAACCATGGCACTGAAAAGAACTTTTATCGAAATATTTGGATTGCGGTAGCCGATGTTGAGCATTCCTTTACCCAGTTCTTTCCAGATATCAGCTGACCCAATTGCGATAACGACAGCAATAAGTCCGAGAGTCACAATAACGATCAAAGCCTCAACACTTCGCTCTACCGATTGATAAATGATATTGGGACCAAACAGAATAATTGCAATAAGTCCAAATGTGATAACTGTCCATAAAGTGTCTGAGCCGAAGCCGGCGGGACCGACAATCAGTGCTTTCAGTGCAAGACCTGAGGCCCGTGCCCAGCCTGGGGCAATGCTTCCAAGAGCTGTAAGAAGTATGAAAAGTGGGCCAAACCCAATCCAGATTCGGGAGAATCCCATAAACGCAGTCTCACCCGTAGCGATTGTCCACCGACCAATTTCCATATTCACCCATAATTGAAGGAAGACACCTAGCACTGCTGCCCAAACCATACTGGCTCCAAATTCCGCCACAATCCTTGGCCAGATAATAATTTCTCCGGCGCCTATGGAAAGCCCCACTAGGACGGCGCCGGGGCCGGCAAGTTTCCAGAACGGCTGCGTCCGTTTCGGGATGTCTGCTTTTTGTTGTTCAGCGATCATTTGTTTTTAGGACTAAATAGACTGAAAGAAAGAAAAGGAGGGATCTGTTTAAGAATAATAGAATAAGAGATCGAAAAGTAGTTTTCCCCAGGCAATAAGCAGAACGAACCAGCCTACAATGAAAACTGAAGATCTGCGCAAGAGTTTTGTATGGTCGATAATCCGGATACCGCTATGTAGATACCTTGAAGCTACAAATAGCCAAGCGAGGGACAGGTCTAACGTGTCAACATTTCCCATCATGAAAATAATACCGGCCCAGGAATAGAATAGAATGGGCAACTGGAACATGTTTTTATAGTGATCTCGTGCTGCTTGTAGATAGTCTGGCCTGTCGCCCTCATAGATTTTGAAGAAACCATACTTGACATCCCATTTTTTTATAGCTCTTTTCTGTACAAAATAGAGGTGGGCGGTGACGAGAAATGTGAGAGCCACCATGGCTATAACTGGGTAGAGGACTAGGTTTGGTTTCACTCCTCAGATATCAGGTAGTAGAGATCAATCCTTGTTTTTCAGCTTCTTTTCTAACAGGACCCCAAAAACCAATAGGTCGGGACATTACGTAGTAGGCCACGAGATGGTCCATATCCTCGGGTTTACTCATGAAAGTAACAGGCAGATATATCATTGCATTTAGCACAATTAATATCCAGAACTGTAGATAATCGGG
>PBTS01000013.1:0-10231 GCA_002729175.1 Fidelibacterota bacterium | reverse complement strand
GAACGTTCTATCGCCGTTTTACCGTTCGATAATCTCAGCGATAGCAAGGAAGACGAATATTTCTCTGATGGCATTACGGAA
The DNA here is from genome assembly GCA_002729175.1 of Fidelibacterota bacterium. Classification (GTDB taxonomy): domain Bacteria; phylum Fidelibacterota; class Marinisomatia; order Marinisomatales; family S15-B10; genus UBA2125. Next base: position 10,150 of record PBTS01000013.1, on the reverse strand, counting down.
GAGATCATTACACAGCTTTCAAAGGTGAGCGACCTGCTGGTCATTTCCCGGACGTCTGTTCTCCAGTACAAGGGGACCACCAAGACTATCAGGGAGATCGGGGAAGAGTTGGGTGTGGCAGCCATACTTGAAGGGAGCGTCAGACGTGACGGGGACAATCTGAGAATAACGGGTCAGCTCATTGATACCGATAGTGACCAGCACCTGTGGGCNGATACTTACGACCGAAGAATGGAAAACATTTTCCAGATACAGACAGATGTGGCNACACGCATAGCAGAGGCTCTCGATGCTNGAATTTCTAGGTNAGAAAAGAGATCTATGGCCACGGTNCCCACNCAAAATGTGGANGCGTACACNCTTTACCTTAAGGGNANAACTGAATATTTCAACTACACNTATGANGGTTTTGAGAAGTCCATCGATTACTACANGCAGGCGNTGAAGCTTGANCCNTCTTATGCCCTTGCCTACAGCGGTATGGGAGATTCATANGGTCANATGTTTNTTGACAATCAGGATGAATTATACAGTGAACTGTCCATTCAATCNTCAGAGAAGGCTCTTTCAATTAATAAGGATTTAGCTGANGGNTATAAAGCTAGAGCTCTTATCTCAANTTATTTGGGCCGCATCTCCGAGGCNATTGATATGAACAAACGAGCCATTGAGTTGGGCTATTTTANGGCCGAGTCAAACTTAGCCTTNGCTTATTGGTGGCAAGGTGATTTGAGTAAGTCTNTGNAGCATCATTTNNGGGGCCGACAGAGTGATCCCTACAACTTGCGTGTTGTGNANATTCTTGCTCTGGCCTATCNAGCTCTGGAAGACTATGATGAATTGCACAATCTAATTTCGGATGCNATGGAGAAACATCCTGANGGTTTTGAACTTCACGATATATTGATAACGCAATACTGTATAGAGGGGAACTGGAAAAAGGCGAGAGCCACCATGGAACGTCTCTTGTTGCTTAGGCCCAACGANAATCATGCTCATCGAGTTGCGGCGGACCTTTTCCTCTTTGCCAGNGATTACAACGCTGCCCTAGACCATCTCCAGAAGATGAAGCATGTCCCGNCNGATTATAAGATAGCGTTAGCCTACNTTCTGTTGAAAAAGTGGGATCGTGGATGGGCGAATACNCTGCTGGATGAAGTCATTGCNCAACNACTNAAGNGAATTGATGAAGGNGGAGATGTNTGGTCTCGTACCCGTTACACTTTNGCGGAGGCTTATTCAGTAATGNATGATAAAGATTCANCTCTGAACTGGCTAGAAAAGGCAGTAGACANAGGNTGGACTCAATANAGGTGGATCGAGATCGATCCCCGTTTTGACACCATTCGTGATGACCCNCGTTACACANAANTNATTGACCGGATGAANGCCATNGTTGCCCGGGAGNGGATGGANGCTGGGTACACCAGTTGATGGAGGTTAACANTGGCGTGGATNAAAATNATNCCNGAAGAAGANGCTGAAGGGGAACTGAAAGAACTTTACGATCAGAACNTGGAGCCGTGGGGCGGGGTGGACAATATTATAAAGATTCACAGTTTGAGCCCTGAATCACTGAAGGGACATATTGCTCTCTACAAAGCGGTGATGTACGGTAAGTCACCCATCCCGCGGCCGGAGCGTGAGATGATTGCTGTTGTTGTGTCTGCCATCAATGAGTGCCATTACTGACTGACCCATCATGGGGAGGGTCTTCTCAGATTGACAAAGGATGAAACATTGGTAAACCAACTGAAAACAGACTATACCAATGCTGATCTGACGCCGCCGCAACGGGCCATGCTTGATTATGCAGTTAAACTGACAGAATCACCGACCCTAATGGAAGCCGCTGATCTGAAACCTCTCAGAGAGGCCGGCTTTGATGATAAGGCGATCCTCGATGTTAACCAAATTGTCGCCTATTTTGCCTATGTAAACCGGGTGGCGGACGGTCTTGGTGTGGAGATGGAAGATTTCTGGAAGGAAAAATGATTCAATATTTGAATCAGAGACAGTGGCTCAAGACGGGCATTACATTCGGCACCGCCCTGTCCATCGCCATTTCCTTTAGTGTGAACAAGTCGGTCTTCTGGGCCATTATTCACGGACTCTTTTCCTGGCTTTATGTGATCTATTACATCCTTCTTTACTGAAGTGCTCTCACCGTTTCATTCAGACCCTATTCGGAGCTAAATTCCTTCCGGAATGGAAGAAAAGGAGATTGAGTAATGGTTGCTTCAATGATCGGTGGAGTTGTCGGTTTGGCCGTATGTTTAACTCTTGTCTATATCACCCGGCGACTTTCGGTAATTGTTGATTCGGTAGACAGCGCCTCTGACTAGATTTCTCTCATGAAAAGGCTGTTCCTCGTAGCACTGCTCCTGCCTGCGGGGTTGTTGGCNCAGGATCANAAACTGTTNTGGGACGGCATCGACTGGCTGAAAATCTCGGAAAAAACGGCCGGTTTCCCAGAATATACTTTCTTTGTTAAATCTGCCTATTTGAATGGTCTTCAGGACGGCCGACTATACGACTATTATAAGTTATGGCCTGCCGACTCGATCCTGGTGACGGAGCATCTGAAACCGGAACTGGAAGACTATCTTTCAACGGCTGAACTGGTACGGGTGCTGGATAATTTTTACAAAGAGCCACTGAACAGATATATCCCTATCGCCTCAGCTATTCTGATTGTGAACATGACGGCCCAGGGACAACCGGCATCAGTGGTGGATGAATATGCGAGGAGGAGCAAAGATTGGATTAATGGCCTCATGCTGGAGTTACAAAATGAGGATCAGTATAAGATGATGCGGGATAAACAGAAGTCGAAGAAAAAAGGGTAGCCGCTTTATTCCACGCGGATCAGACCGTCAGTAGGACTCCAGGCGAACACCCGGGCGTCGTTCCGGAAGGTGACGCGGCTTATGTGATACCGGAACCGGTGATCCATGGACTTTTCGAAAGGGTAGGTGTAGCCTCGGATAGTGGTCTGGTCGTTAGTGAGTACGGGATCATAGGGGTGGACGTGGACAATCCTGTTTTCACTGACAATTTGATCGTCGGAGGTAGCTTCTGTAATGTATCCGGCCAGTTCAGTTACCCGTCGCCCGGAGCGGTTGTCCACCTGGACCACCACATAGAGCATCTCATCATTGACCACCCGGATACGAACATCCACATCGAAAAGAGGCGCCTCCTGGCTGAAGAGTGTACTGATGAAGAGGAAAAGAGGAACCATAAACCGTTTCACGGCGCCAATTTATTGACAGGCGTCCACCATGTCAACCTTAGTTGATGGAACCTGTAACGGTGGTTGTAGTTCCACTTTAGGTTGATCATGACAGAAAAACAGTTCCGAGAACTTTTATTATCTCTCGACGAAAAACTCCGTGTGAAGAAGATGGGTACCAGCGGTGATGTGTGGGTCGCCATGGGGGAACTGGTGAACGGTGCTACTCAGGAAGAGATCTCAAGCGAACTTTCAACCCAGTCGCTGGAAGCGGACGTGACGGGAGAAGACGGGACTGTCTGGATCAAGGTGAAAGATATTCCGGAAAAAACATCTACGGAAAAACCGCCCATTGTTATCCCGCCGTTGAACATCGGTCTGTTCCTCGCCACGGTGGTCACCACCCTTATGGCGGGTACAATTATGGAAGGAGGCAATCCGTTCTCACTGTCTGATATTTCCATGGGGTTCCCCTTTTCAGCCACGTTACTTCTCATTTTGGGATGTCACGAATTTGGTCACTATTTTTACGGGATAAAGCACAACATTGATGTGACTTTACCCTATTTCATACCGGCGCCCACTTTCATCGGTACCCTGGGTGCGGTCATAAGGATTAAAAGTCCAATTCAGCACAGGAAAGCGTTACTGGACGTGGGTGCGGCAGGCCCCATAGCAGGATTCGTGGTGGCGGTACCAATGCTGTTTTACGGACTCTCCATGTCTACTGTGGTTGAACTCGCTCCGGGTGAAGCTATCATTCTCGGAGAATCGCTGCTGATGAAACTGGCCACAACCATGCTCTTTCCCGGCCTGGCGGAGAGTGAAGATGTCATGCTCCACTCTGTCGCCTTCGCTGGATGGATCGGCCTGCTAGTAACCATGCTCAATCTGCTTCCTATCGGCCAGCTGGACGGCGGACACATCGCCTATGCAATTTTGGGTAAGCGGCACGACAAGATCGCCAAATGGACATTTTTCATGTTTATTCCCCTGAGCTTCTTTTCTCTTAACTGGCTTTTGTGGGGAGGACTTATTCTGCTCCTTATGCGGACGGTAAAGCATCCGCCCATCCTTGACATGAGTACACCTCTCACTCAGCGGGAACGTCTTATAGGTATCGCCTGCCTGGTCATTTTCATCCTCTGTTTTGTGCCTGTTCCGTTTGGCTAGCAACCTATGACTCGCGGGATCAAACTTATTGCGCTTTTTTTTCCAATTCTGATGCTGGGCCAGAGCAGGGTGGGTGAATGGAAATCGTACCCCTCTTTCCTGAATGTGCGGGAGACCATCGAAGTGGGGGACCTGCTGGTCTCCGCCACCTCCGGCGGTATTTTGCTTTACGATCGGGAGGCGCTGTCGTTTGAGACAGTGACCAACATTGATGGACTGGTAGAGACCGATCTGTCTGTTATTGCTGAAGACGGAAACGGCCACTTGTGGCTGGGTGGCGCGGCACCGAACGGGACGGTCCAGATCTATGACCTGGCAAAACGGCAATCGGTAAAGATATTCAACTTTGACCTGTGGGAGGTGACAGCTTTTGCCGTCAGCGATTCTGTGATCTGTGCGGCGTACTCAAAGGACGGTCAGTGGGGGATCCTGGAATTTGTCATGCAGAACGGGGAATTCAGCTACAGGCAGATCTACAATCCGTNTGATGAAAGCTTGGAGTCCATCAGCGGTCTTGCCCTTCGAGGAGACTTCCTCTTCGCTGCCACAGATCTGGGACTGTTTTCAGGTGACTACAAAAAGTTTATTCTCAACTATCCCCAGAACTGGACAAGCATCCCGGAATTTGCCGGGAAATCTGTGACGCGCCTCCGGCACATGGGCAATGAACTGCTGGCTATTGCCGACGGTGAAATTTGGAGTGTGGAGACGGAGCCCCAACTGTTGAGTGACATTTACAGCGGCCAGACCTTATTGCGGGATGTGAACCGGGACGCCTCAGGTACCGTTACGCTCCTGACCAAATGGAAGCTTGTGCGTCTCGATGCTTCCGGAAAGGAGGACAACAGCTGGGACGTCCGCCACGAGCCGTCCAGTTTTACCCCAACGGCAGACGGCAACTTCACCGTCTCCTCCAGTTCCGGCATCGCNATCTGGAAACCGGACAGGGAAAAGTTTGAATGGCGCACACCCAACTCTCCCGCCAGCAATGTTTATACCGCCATGATAGTGTTAGAAGACGGCCGACTGGTGGCTGCAGGTCCCGACGGNATTGCNGTTCTCAATGAGTNNGGCTGGTACAACCTGATCCCCACTGAAGATAAGTGGGCGGTNTACAGCCACNACGCTGAAGAATACGNCGAATTTGTTTCTGATACGGCCCAGTACCGTTCGGCGCGGGCGTGGTCCATGGTTGAGGATGAGGGGGAGGTGTGGGTNTCCCTTCAGGGAATCCGTCCGGCGAGGAATGACTTTAATGAACCGATGGGGGGCGGTGTGATCCGCTTTTCACTGGATGATCCCGGCGGCATGGCCATCTTCGACACNACTGGTGGAAAAGTGGTATCGACANATGAGACCGGCTACATGAACGTCCGGGGTCTCACGGTGGATGACAAGTCGAATCTCTGGGTGGCAAACTTCGGCGCCGGTGACTGGGACAGCAAGATTACCGTGGCGGACGATGACGGTAACTGGCACCACATTCCCCAGATAGGAAATGGTGGTGTGACACAGAAAATTGACAAACCGACAGAGATTCTNGTGCCGGAAAGCAACATTGCCGTCATCGGCACCAGTAAAGATGACGGTCTTTTTGTACTGGAGTTGGACCAGGACGCCGATGGCGACGGTACACCGGACGCTCTTGATATCGATAGCGACGGGGACGGCATTCTTGACAGTGAAGACTGGGATGACGANGATGACGGTGTCCCTGATGATCAGGATCTGCTGCCTGTTTCGTGGCGAAATTTTTCCTCCATTCACGGTCTGGCGGACAACACCGTCTGGTCCCTAACTCAGAGCGNNGACGGGGAGATCTGGGCACTGACGGCCCGGGGTCTGCAGCGGCTCACTTTCAACAGTGCCTATACAGTGNTTACACCTTTCTTTTTCACTTACTTTGCCGGCGTNCCNTTCGGGGAAGGGTCNAAGATCAAGGCGGACGGCCGGAACAATGTTTGGGTCTCATCCATTACTGGCGGGCTNTANGTTTTNCTCTCCAACGCCACNCCGTGGCCGGACTGGAGCGGCTTNCGGAAAGAGAACAGCATGCTGCTGTCTGATGAGGTGACGGCGGTGGCCATTGATGACAGGAAAGGTCTNGCCTACATCGCCACNTCCAAAGGGATCAACGCCTTGAAAATTCCTTTTGCCAAAGCGAAGAAGTCATATTCCAGTCTGAAAGCGTTCCCGAGCCCTTACCGGATCCCGGCGGCAGAGCCCATGGTTCTGGACGGGCTTATGGATGAATCGTCCCTGAAGATTATGACACTGTCCGGTGANGTGATCCGGCAGATCGACACCACGTCACCTTCCGTCCAGGGGTACCAGGCGTTCTGGGACGGNAAGACAGACNGTGGCAACTGGGTCAGTACGGGTGTCTATCTTGTGGCGGCCTATTCAANNGATGGTGATTCCAGNGTCACCAAAGTGGCCGTTATNAGGGAATAGAAGGAGAGAGNTAAAAAGAGAGACCGGCTTANAGCTTTTAGGCATNGCCTTATTTGTCATGTTAAGTCCCTNCTATGACGAGTGCTCTATATACTCGGGCATGAGACCAAAGTTTCCCTCCAGTTCATCAGCAATGGACCGGATCATATTCTTCCGCTCCTTATAGTGCATAAAAGCGCTTTTTATGGCTGTGATGGTCACTTCCCGAAAATCGTACAGGTTAAAACCGAACAGGTTATGAGCCAGCATGAACTCGTCTGTCATAGTGGTGTTTGAGATAAGCCTGTTGTCGGTGTTGAGGGTTATGCGGATCCCCTGGTCGTAGTAGTATCGGACGGGGTGGTGCTTTAGGCTTCGGACACTTTTTGTATGATAGTTGCTGAGGATGCACACCTCCAGGGTGATACGATGGTCATTCACATACTGCATCAGCTCTTTGTCTTCTTTCAGTCTTGTCCCGTGACCGATGCGGTGAGCGCCGCAGTAGTGGATTGCCTGGTGGATTGATTCAGGACCGAACGCTTCACCAGCGTGGATGGTGGCGTTAATGTTGTGGTTCAGGATCATGTAGAACGCTTCCCGATGGTCTTTGGCGGGGAAGTTTTCTTCAACGCCGGCCAGGTCAAAACCGACCACCCCCTTATTCTTGTACTTCAATGTCAAGTCCGCCAGCTGTAGTGATGCCTCCGGTTTGATGCTCCGGATCCCACAAACGATAATGCCGCACCGAATGTTGAAATCTTTCTCCGCTTTTTTCAGCCCCTTCTTGACCGCCTCCACCGACTCGATAGGTGTGAGCCCTTTCTGAGTGTGGAGAATGGGGGAGTAGCGGATCTCAATGTAGCGGACATTCTCTGAAGCAGCGTCTTCCGCAAGTTCATAGGCGGTGCGGGTGAGGCTTTCCGGCGTTTGCATGACGCTGAGAGTGATGTCGAAACGCTTTATATAATCTTCCAGCGTACCGCGCTTTTTCCCAGCGGAGAGGATATTTTTTAGCTGATCTTCATTTGTATAGGGGAGCTTTACCTTATCCCGCTGAGCCAGATCGATGATGGTGGGTATTCGTAGACAGCCATCCAGGTGGCAATGGAGTTCCACCTTGGGCAGCTCATGAAGAAGATCCCGCGATATTTTCATCTATCTTTTCATTACTGAACGGTAGAGCCAGGCGATAACACCGATAAAGAGGACCGGTCCCAGCCAGGAGAAACCGCCTACGGTGGGCCACCAGTNCTTTTGCGCTGTAACGAAAATGGGGACGGCCACCATGATGCCCATGAGCGCNTCACCGGTGATAAGGCCNGACGCCATGAGNAGGCCTNTCTTTTCCATGGATTCGTCAGCCCCGGCCTGTTTGGTNAGGTGGGCCACCATACCGCCGATAAAGATGGGNACGGTCAGTTCAATGGGNAGGTAGATACCTACNGCNACNGCCAGTACNGGGACCCGNAAATCGGAGCCTCTCTTTTCCTGGCGAACATCGATAGCAATAATGACAACCCCGATGATTGCGCCGAACAGGACCATATTCCATGGCAAATTTCCGGTAAAAACGCCGTCGGCCACAGATTTCATGAGCGTGGCCTGGGGGGCGGAGAGGGTGGGAGAACCGATAACATAAGCTGTATGGAGAATATCCAAAACGAGGCCCAGAACCACAGCTGCGGAAAGAACGCCCACCACCTGCATNACNTGCTGTTTCCACGGGGTAGCGCCGANGATGTAGCCTGTTTTCAGATCCTGCATATTATCGCCACCNATGGCTGCCGCGCANCAGACNACAGCACCGACGAGGATGGCCCCTGCNGCACCNGCGGGTGAGCCTGTTCCCAGAANGCCTAACAGTANTAGCGACGTAAAAAGGATGGTNGCGATAGTNACGCCGGAGACGGGGTTGTTGGACGATCCCACCACACCGGCCATGTAACTGGCCACGGCGGAAAAGAGAAACCCGAACACCATCATCACCAGGGACAGTACCGCCGCCACACCTGCAGATTCCAGNACGTCGTAGTANAGGAGAAAGACAGGCAGAAGCATAGCNACCAGNAATATGAGCACATAGTTNATNGGGAGATCANGCTCTTTCCTGTCCACAACGGCGCCNGACTTAGCTTCTTTCAGCGCATCCANGCTCGCCTTGATCCCTTCNACNAGNGGCTTCATCANTTTAATNAGNGACCAGACACCACCCACCACCATGGCGCCTACTCCAAGGTATCGGATCCGGGTGTTCCAAATNTTCCAGGCGGCTTCCATGGGGTCACCTTCAAANCCGTAAACGGCAGAATAGATGGGAATAGCGAAAGCCCAGGAGATGAGTCCGCCGCNAAANACNANNATAGAGATGTTTCTTCCGACGATATANCCCACAGANACCAGAGCCGGGGAGAGGTCCGTACCGATGCCGAATATGGCGCCGCCCATNGTGCGGGCACCTTCAACAGCGGCGTGCCACATGGAGAATCCCTGCTGGCANATTTTCATGNCANCACCCNNAACGGCNGAGATACCGATANTNNTAATACCCGNCGNCGANTGGGNCGTGGNGGCGGACTTAGCTTCGTCACCCGCTTTNAGCACTTCCGCCGTGGCAATNCCNTCGGGGTAAAGGAGTTTNGCNTGGACAATGAGTGCTCGGCGGAGGGGGACAGTAAAGAGAACGCCAATGAGNCCACCGATGGCTGAAATCTTGGCCACTTCCACATANTCAAANGNNGTCCAGTAGCCCATGAGGACAAGGGCNGGAATGGTAAAAATGACGCCNGCTGCCAGCGATTCNCCGGCTGAGGCGGCTGTCTGGACNATGTTATTNTCCANAATGTTCGAATTNTTGAAAAAGCGGAGTACCCCCATGGAAATAACGGCGGCAGGAATGGAGGCAGAGACGGTCATACCGGCGAAGAGACCGAGGTAAGCATTGGCGCCAGCCAGAACNGCAGATAGCAAAANACCCAAAACGATGGCTTTGANTGTAATTTCAGGGAATGAATTCTCTCCGTTGGTCATATTNTATGCTCCTTGGAATTGTCGTAAAAGGTAGAGAGAGANNGGTGATCTTTGCAAGGAGTAGGGGAACNCTTGAATAAGATCANGCCGCCGGGTGTAATTTCTCATTGTAACAAGGGGTGCTTTCTCCCAGATGAGATCTGGNGAAGGCTGAGAGAAACCCTTTGAACCTGATCTGGGTAATACCAGCGAAGGGAGAAAAATGAGAAACTNAATCCTATTTACCCTCCGATCGCTGAGGGTTTTCTTTTTTGCGGTTATTCCGCTTGCCCTTGCTGC
>PBTS01000012.1:0-38574 GCA_002729175.1 Fidelibacterota bacterium | reverse complement strand
AGAAGTAGCAGAAGAAGAAGTACCAGCTGAGGAGGAAGCAGAAGAAACGGAGACTGAAGAAGAAACTGCTGAAGAAGCCGTGGAAGAGGTTGCTGAAGAAGAGCCTGCTGCTGAAGAAAAAACTGCTGAAGATGCGGGAGAAGAAGAGGAACAAGAGGGAGAAGCCGAAACAGAGTCTGAGGAAGAAGAAACCGCTGAAGCTGAAAAAGCAGAACCGGAATCTGAAGAAGAGAGTGAAAAAGAAAAGTAGTCAGACAGGGAAGCGGGTGAGGCAGCTGGCTGTGCATACAATAGGAGGCTGTCATGAAGGAGTTACTGGAACAGCTTGTAAAGGAACTGGTAGATAAACCGGATGAAGTGGTCGTTACCGAAGTGGAAACGGAACGAATGGTTATTTATGAATTACGCGTTGGCGATGGAGATGTTGGCAAGATTATCGGCCGCCACGGCCGAACTGCTACGGCGCTCCGAACCCTTATTTCCGCCATTACTGCCAAAGGAGGCGGTAAGCGCGCCATGATGGAGATTATAGAGGAAGACTAGTGGCGAAAAGAGTCAAACCAGCAGCAAAAGTTGTACAAGCAGTAGGGCTAAAGGGCGACGTGAAGGTTTACCCTCTCGATTCCCGGTTTGAGCATTACGCCCAGGAGGACTCTTTAATTATTGGAGAACATCCCGAAGCTACGGAGGATATCCGCCTTTCACCGGTAGCGAAATCGGGCAAACTGATTCGCTACAGGGTAGTCGGCAACGCCAGCCGGGAAGATGCTGAGAGCCTGGTGGGTAAACTGATCTTTGCCCCAGCAGGTGAGGATGAGATCTTGCCGGAGGAAGTTGTAGGCTTTCTGGTGATAACTACGGACGGTCAACCCGTGGGGATTCTCAGCGACATTATGCCCATGCCTGGGCAGGATGTCTACGCCATCGATTCGGGAGGGAAGGAAATTCTTATCCCGGGGGTGCCGGAGATCATTCGGGAGATTGACTTTAATTCCGAGACCATTACCATCTTCCCCATGGAAGGACTTCTGGATATATGATGCAGATTTTTGTCATTACACCGTTTCCCGCTATTCCCGAAGCTGTCATCGGCGAAAGTATTCTCCGCCGTGCCGGCGAAAAGGAAATTGTGGACTATCATATGATCGATCTCCGGGAGTTTACCGAAGGGAAGCATCGCCAGATCGATGATTACCCTTTCGGAGGCGGCACCGGCATGGTGATGCTGGCGGAGCCTATCATGAAGGCTATGGATCGGGTTCGGGAGCTTTACAACGGTGATAAAGGACTGAGGGTCGTTTTCCCGTCTCCCCAGGCTAAAGTTTTGTCGCAGGAGACTTCCCGGGATCTGTCCGAAGCGGATGGTATCGCTTTTATCTGCGGTCATTATAAAGGTATAGATGAACGGGTGAGAGAGACAGTGGTGACAGATGAAATTTCCATCGGCGACTATGTGGTGACGGGTGGTGAGCTGCCGGCCATGGTGATCCTCGATTCGGTGGTGAGACTTATCCCAGGCGTTCTGGGTGATGAGGAATCCGCCAACACCGATTCATTTACGCATGATCTTTTAGATCATCCGCACTACACCCGGCCGGAGGAAGTGAAGGGGTTGAAAGTGCCGGAAGTGCTTATGAGCGGTCACCACGCCAATGTTGACGCCTGGCGTCAGGAACAGAGAGAATTGAGAACGAAAAATAACAGACCTGATTTATGGGAACATTATCAGGAAGAATTATTGAAGTGAGGTAGGACAATGGCTCAGGCACACGAATTTTCAGTAGACCACCAGCGGGATAACATTCCCGATTTTAAATCCGGCGATACTGTAGGGGTTAATGTGAAGGTTTTTGAAGGAGGCAGGGAGCGGCTTCAACGGTTTGAAGGTGTGGTTCTCGCAAAGCGAGGCGTCGGTACCAACGCCACATTCACCGTCAGGAAGGTCTCGGCGAACGTCGGTGTTGAACGGATTTTTCCCCTCCATTCACCCAACATTGACAGCATCGAAGTGGTGCGCAAAGGGAAAGTCCGCNGGGCNAAGCTCTATTACCTCCGGGNACTCCGGGGTAAAGCGTCNCGCATCAAAGAGAAGCGCTAACGNTTCTCNCCAGGCTTATTATTTTAGCCACATTGGTTCCCCCTCTCCGTTAGGGGATTAGCATGTTCACACGGGAATCAAAAATTATCCTGGNCCTCACAGGGGTCTCCCACTTTTCCGTCCANGCCAGTATGCTCATCTTTCCCGCCATTATGATCACGCTCCAGAAGGAGTTCGGTGTGGGGCTGGANACACTGGGGTGGATGTATATGCTTTCCAGCTTTTTGTTCGGTCTNGGCGCCTTGCCGGCNGGNTGGTTTGAACAGCGGTTNGGAGGAAGGCGGNTGCTTCTTATTTTTCAGATTGGCGCCGCTCTGTCCGGACTTGTTATCATACTGGCTTCTGATAGATTTGTTATGACCGCAGGTATGATGCTCATGGGTTTGTCCNCNTCTATNTACCATCCGGCGGGGCTTACTATCATATCNCGGCGGATCCGCCAAACCAGCCGGGGGATGGGGTACCACGGCATTGCGGGCAGTTTGGGCTTGGCGGCTGGACCGTTCCTGGCGGCNTGGTTTGCTACCACCGTGGGCTGGCGATACGCCTACGGCACCATGGTGGTACTGTGGATTTTCCTGGCGGTGGCTACGGCAGTTCTCATCACACCTCGGCACGGCATGACCGACGTTCATGGGGCGCCGGCACCGGCTCAAACCCGTCTGAAACCGCTCTTTGTCTATTATGTGGTGGCGGCCCTTATCGGCCTTACCTCAACCGGGTTCATCACTTATATGCCTGTCTTTTTCAGCGAAAATCTGGGGCATCTTTTTTCAGAACTGGATGGTGTTATTACCGGNGNCTTTGCNACCACGTTGGTCCTCATTGCCGGCATGCCGGGGCAATTCATCGGCGGTAAGTGGGGGGATCGGTACAACAAGTGCCGCCTTCTTATTTTNATCTNNGCCGTTCATGTTCCCCTTNTANTCNNCTTCCGNTACGGCCCNGGAGAGTGGGTGCTGTTGAGCGGNCTCATACTNGGNGTGGTTCACTTTATGTATCAACCTATCGGCAACGCTATGATTGCNGAATTTACTTCATCAGCCTCCCGGGGAATTGGGTACGGCTTCTCCTTTTTCTTAAGTTTTGGNATCGGCTCCTTTGCCTCCGGAATAGGTGGCATCATTGCTGTCAACTATGGTGTTCCGTCTGTGTTTCTCTTTACNGCTTTNCTNATGGCGGCGGCGGTGGCGGTNGCCCTCTACCTCAGAAAAATTGTATGATTTCATATTCCCTTGATTTTCACTNACCCTTCCTCTATTTTCCTGTCATGAGGTGGCCCTGTGCATCTACGTGACATTCCCTCTGTGAGTGCGGTCCTGGATCGGATCGACTGGAGAAGCGTTCAACTTCCNCGCCAAATGGTGGTGGAGACGNTTCGCGCNCAGTTAGCCTCTNTTCGCTCAAGTGCCCGTAACGGCCGACAACTCCCTACCAAGAAAGAGATTACTCTAAAGATTNTAGCTGAGATCGACCGGCTCAATCGGCCCGGTCTCAGCCGGGTTATTAACGGTACCGGNATTGTTCTCCATACCGGTCTGGGTCGGGCGCCTATATCANCCAAACTGGCTNCCGACGTGGCTCGGGAAGNNTCCACTTATACTGCACTCGAATTTGATCTGGAGACAGGGAAGCGGGGTGAACGNCTGGATCACNTTTCAGCACTGTTGACTTCCCTTACCGGGGCGGAGGCTGCCNTGGCGGTGAACAACAACGCCGCNGCCCTCATATTGGCGCTCAATACTGTGGCGGATAAAAAGGANGTGGTTATCTCCCGGGGGCAGCTGGTGGAGATCGGNGGNACCTTCCGNATCCCAGANGTGATCGAAAAAAGCGGNGCNGTTATGCGGGAGGTGGGNACCACCAACCGGACACATCTAAAAGATTATGAAAAGGGAGTNAANNCNGAGACGGCAGCCATACTCTATGCCCATACCAGCAACTACCGGGTGGAAGGNTTTACCAAGGAGGTGTCTGTGGCGGAACTGGCTACTGTGTCAAAAAAGAGACGGANCCCTCTTATTGTGGATCTTGGCAGNGGGGCGTTGTTTNACNTGNNCAAATTTTCTCTTCCTTCTGAACCGGTGGTTCGGGATGTGATTAACTCGGGGGCAGGNGTGGTCACTTTCTCCGGNGATAAATTGCTGGGAGGTCCCCAGGCAGGACTCNTCTGCGGCAAAAAGACATTAATCANTAAACTCCACAANAATCCCATCTATCGGGCACTCCGGTGCGATAAAATCACATTGGCGTTATTAGAGCGGACACTCCGAAGCTATACCGACGGTTCACCCAACAGCACCAACCTGACCCACAAACTGCTCACAACACCCCGCACTGTCCTCCGGCGCCGGGGACAGAAACTTCTGGCATCACTACCCAAAACCACTGTCCGGAAGCTCGGTATCACCGTTGTGGACTCCATGGTGGAGGCGGGGAGCGGATCCCTGCCGGTAGAAAGCATTGAAAGTGTTGCGCTCAGATTTAATGCGAAAAATGTGAAACCGACTGAACTGGCTAAGCGTTTCAGAACCCAGGATTTTCCTGTGGTCGGTTATATTAAAGGAAACAGATTCACCATTGATCTGAAAGCGGTTCTGCCTGCTCAGATGAAAGATCTCTCCGGCGCCATCCAGGGAGTAGCAAAGTGAGCCAGACCGTTATTGGCACTGCCGGTCATATCGACCACGGCAAGACCACCCTGGTGAAGGCGCTCACCGGTACCGATACGGATCGCCTTCGGGAAGAACAGGAGCGGGGGATGACCATCGATCTCGGCTTTGCTTTTCTATCTGATGAGATCACTATCATAGATGTGCCGGGACACGAAAAATTTATCCGCAACATGGTGGCCGGTGTGAGTGCCATCGATGCAGCCCTCCTCACTATCGCCGCAGATGACGGCATCATGCCTCAGACACGGGAGCACTTTGATATCCTCTCTATTCTTGATGTGCCGGCTGGCGTGGTAGCTTTGAATAAGATAGACCTGGTGGACGACCCGGAATGGCTCGACCTTCTGGAGGAGGAGATCAGGGAGTTCCTGGCCGGGTCATTCATGGAAGGTGCACCCATCGTCCGTGTTTCCGGAGAGACCAGTGAGGGTGTAGAAAAATTGAGGAGCGTGCTTCTGAATATTGCAGACGCATCCAAAGAGCGGCGGGATCGCGGTTTCTTCAGACTTTTCGCTGATCGGGCTTTTTCCATGAAAGGGTTCGGATCTGTGGTTACAGGCACAGTGACGGGAGGACTGCTTAAGTCCGGTGCTGATGTGGAACTTCTGCCGGCCCTGGCTCACGCCAAGGTACGCGGTCTTCAGTCCCACGGTGAGTCTGTGGATGAGGTAGCGCTGGGGGACCGGGCGGCGGTGAACCTGAGCCAGATCGAAAAAGGGGCCCTGAAGCGGGGATCCCAGCTTGCTGAAAAAGGGTTCCTGAAGCCGTCAAAGGTTCTTGGCATATCGTTTTCTCTATTGGAGAGGACTGAACGGCGGGTAAAACACCAGCAGCGGGTGAGGCTCCATATCGGTACGGAAGAGGTGCTGGGAAGGATCTTTTTTGTGGAAGAAGGGAGGAAAAAGTGTGAGGCGGGTGAGACCACCGTGGCCCTGGTAAGGCTTGAACAGAAAGTGGCCTCAGCCGTAGACGACTCATTTATTCTCAGATTCTATTCACCGGCAGAAACCATCGGGGGTGGCACTGTTGTAGATCCTGCACCGCCAGTCCGATTAAAAGTGGCCCGGCCGTGGCTTGCCGGATTAGTCAACAAATCGTCTGACGAACGGCTGGAAATGTTTTTTGAACAGGCCGCTTCCGAACCGTTCACCCTATCGGAGTGGACGAGGCGGTGGCAGGTGTCCTCGGAAAAATTCACGGAAGATAGTAGCCATCTGAAAACTGTTCAGTTCGGCAATTCCGGTGATCCGTACCTTACTCTTAAGAGTGTCGTGGATGGTCAGATGGAGAGCTACCTTTCCCAGGTAGAGGGTCTACTCAAAAAACGGAGTACCCGCCGGGGAGTGCCGCAGGAAGATTTGAGAAAATCACTGGGGTTCAGCCGACCCCTTTTTGACTGGCTCACAGGCCGGTTGCAGGACGATTCCAAAGTCCAGATGGAATCAGGGAATATTACATTGAAAGGCTATACCGTTACNCTNTCCAAAGATGATGAGGCCATCACNCATAAGCTCAGAGACATTCTTAAGACCAGTGGATATNCTCCACCGATTCTCGTTGAACTGGCTGAGGAGGCGGGAGCCAACGGCACCGATATTGTTCCGCTACTNCANATCTTAAAGGACAGAGGAGAGACGTGTCAGGTTTCTAGCAAACTGTGGTATCACAATGAAGTGATGAATAAACTGCAGGACGCCTTGAAAAGCAGTTTCGGTGATTCCGGCGGCTTTAGCGTGGGCCAGTTCAAAAAGCTGACCAACACATCCAGGAAACATGCCATCCCGCTGCTGGAATATCTGGACAGTCTGAGGTTCACCGACCGGGACGGCGACAGGCGAGTTTTTCTCTCATGACGAAAGCGAACAAAGAAAGCAGTATGACACCCCTCATGAAACAGTACTACGCCGTGAAGAACCAGCATAAGGAAAGTCTTGTTCTCTTCCGCATGGGCGACTTTTTTGAAACATTCGATGACGACGCCAAGGATGTTTCAAAGATTCTTGGCATCACTCTCACCAAAAGGGCTAATGGTGCTGCGGCTCAAGTACCCCTGGCCGGATTTCCTCACCATGCCCTGGATACCTATCTGCCAAAACTGGTGGCGGCGGGTAAGCGCATCGCCATCTGCGAGCAGGTGGAAGACCCAAAACTGGCCAAAGGGATTGTGAAGCGGGAAGTGGTAGAGGTGGTGACGCCTGGCACGGCGTCACCAGACGATGAAGGGCACACCAAGAATAATTTTCTTTCTGCCGTCTGCAGATCAGATAGTACCATGGGGCTCTCACTCCTCGATCTCTCAACAGGTGAGTTCTTTTTGGCGGAAGGGAGCGGCGATACAGTCCGGGATCTTTTTCTCAAATTTGCTCCCAGTGAAATTATTGTGGTAGAAGGAGAAGAAGTTTCGAAGTCAGACTGGGTGGCGAAAGTGAATCCTTTTGTAACGGAAATGGATCAATGGACGTTCGACCATGACCTTTCCCGAACAGCCCTTCTTGAACATTTCAAGGTCGCTTCGTTAAAGGGGTTTGGCTGTGAAGAAATGCCAGCCGGAGTTACAGCTGCTGGTGTTATTCTCCGATACGTGACCCAAAATATCCAGTCCGCCGCTGGACACATTACACGTCTTGTTCCCCTCAGGCCAGAAAATGAAATGGGGCTGGACAATTTCACTGTCCGGAACCTGGAGCTGTTCACCTCTCTGGCTACCCAGGGGACTCACGGTACCCTCCTTTCTGTACTGGATGAAACCGTTACTGCAGGCGGTGCACGCATGCTCAGAAGCAGGATGGCAAGACCTATTACCGATCAGGAGGAAATTGAAAATAGACTTGACCTGGTAGACGGATTTTTCACCGAGGAAAAATTACGCTCAGATTTTCGCCGCCACCTCGCCACGGCCGGTGATTTGGAACGGATCCTCGGCAAACTGAGCCGCGGCGTTGGGACCCCCAGGGACATGAACGGTCTGAAGCAAACACTCAACCTCATTCCTGATTTCCAAAGGGAGATGAAAGGGTCCAAATCTGACGCTCTCTCCAAACTGGCTGACCGGTTTACTGACGTTACCGAGGTATCTGAGAAGATTAATTCGATCCTGGTGGATTCACCGCCAGCCAATATGGCCAAAGGGGATTATATCGCTGATAGCGTTGATGATGAACTGGATGAGTTGAGAAAGATTGCCAGAGGAGGGAAAGAGTGGATAGCCTCAATGCAGTTAAAGGAACGGGAAAAGACAGGCATCAAGTCCCTGAAGGTGGGATATAATAAGGTGTTCGGTTACTTCCTGGAAGTGACCAAAACACACCAAGACAAAGTGCCCGAAACCTATATCCGGAAGCAGACCCTTGTGAATGCAGAGAGGTTCATTACTCCCGAACTGAAGGAGTATGAAGAGAAGATTTTGGGTGCCGAAGAAAAAATTCTGGAGATTGAAGCAAAATTGTTCAATGAACTCCGCCAATGGGTTTTGGGGCACGCATCAGCCATCCAGCAGAATGGTGAACTGATGAATGAGATTGATGTCAGCTCGACCTTGGCGGAAGTGGCGAAACTAAAAAATTATGTTCGTCCGCATCTTACCGGGGATACGGTGCTGAAACTCATTGACTCCCGTCACCCGGTGGTGGAAACACTCTTATCCGCTGGTGAAAAGTTTGTGGCCAACGACCTTACCATATCCGCGGAGGAGAGTCAGATCCACCTCATTACAGGACCCAATATGGCCGGAAAATCTACCTATCTTCGGCAGATAGGACTCATCGTCCTCATGGCACAGATGGGAAGTTATGTTCCTGCCCGAGAGGCGAATATCGGTATGGTGGACAGGCTCTTTACTCGCGTCGGCGCCAGCGATAATCTGGCCGGCGGCGAGTCTACTTTTATGGTGGAAATGACTGAGGCGGCCAATATTATTAATAACGCTACGGATCGAAGCCTGGTACTCTTTGATGAGATCGGCCGCGGTACAGCCACTTTCGACGGCCTCTCCCTGGCGTGGGCAATAACAGAACATCTTCACAACACACCGAAATCACAAGCCAGGACCGTATTTGCCACCCACTACCATGAATTGACGGAACTGGCCGATCAGTTGGGCCGGGTCTCAAACTTTAACGTTGCGGTGAAAGAGTCCGGCGACAAGATCATATTTCTGAGGAAGATCAAGCCGGGGTCTTGCGACAAAAGTTATGGTATCCATGTGGCTCAGATGGCAGGTCTGCCGACTGAAGTCATTTCCCGGGCATCGGAGATTCTGAAACAGCTTATTCTCCATGAACCACTCCAAAAGAGTGATGTGAGTCCTGATCCTACTGACCAGATGGATCTTTTTAATATTCAGGAGTCCCAGCTTCGAAAAGCACTCACCGAACTGAACACCGATCAGATGACACCCATGGAAGCGCTGGCCAAACTGGCTCAGATCAAGAAAGACCATGATCTCTAAAATTCAACACCTCATCACTTTTTCCTTTATTATCTTAACTTTTTTCTTCCCCCTGAGGGGTGAGTCCATCTGGGTGAAGTACGGCAACCAGGTTTTCCGCGGTGTGGGGGATGCCAAGGCTATTGCGCTGAGTGAGGCCGAAGTAGCTTCTGCCACCGGGCCTCTGGCTATTCTCTGGAACCCGGCCCGCCTTCATGGCGAAAGCCCCCGGTCCCTGGTCTATGCTCACCAGGAGCGGTTCGCCGGCGCCGTCACATTCGACATCCTTGGTGTAGACCTGAAAGAGCGGCCTACGTCCAAGTGGTCACTGGTGGTGATCAGGGAAGCAGTCCAGGGAATTCCCCGAACCACCGATGCGCTACTTTACGAAACGGGTTCTCTGGATGATCCCACGGAACGTGTTCTTTCTTCCAATGTCACCTTTTTCAACCAGTCGCAGTGGGCCGGTATGGTGGGGTTTGCCACACAGAGGAATGATTGGCAGTTGGGGGGTAATGCAAAAGTTCTCATGCACCAGCTTGGGGAGTATTCTGGCTGGGGTATGGGCTTTGACTTCGGTGCCACCCGGAACTTTTCCCCCAACAATGTTTTTGGTGTCTCAGTTCGGGACGTTACCACATCGTGGATTGTTTGGGATTCCGGTACAGTAGAGCGAATTGCTCCTGAAGTAAGGGTGGGAGATGCCCATTCGGTGATCCTTCAGAACGTGCCCGTTAGGATCAATGTTATGGCGACGGCGGTTATGTCGTTAGGTGGTAAAACACGAAACGACGATTTTGCCATCGGCAATATTGGAACCCACTTTCGAGCAGGAGCGGAGATCGTCTATGGTGAAAACCTCCGAGTTAGATTAGGCAGAAACCCTCTCTCTGGCTACTCTATGGGCCTGGGCCTCGGTTTCGATTTTGGCCACATTGATTACGCTTTCGTACCGTCGCCCTTGGGTACCGTTCTTGGTAGCAGCCACTACGTTTCTTTGAATCTCAAACTTGATGCTCTAAGTTCTCTTCAATCAAGACTCGGCCGGTAACTGTTGATAACTTCTTGATTATTAGCTTCTTAAACAGCCAACTGAAAGTGTCATTAAGTGCCAGGATTAAAGTAAATTCCATGATGTTTATAAACAGAGTGTTGAATGATTCGTAGCATGACAGGGTTCGGCAGTGCTTCCGTCACCGATGGTGGTGTTACTGTCTCTGTGGAGATTCGCTCCCTTAACAACCGTTTTCTCGATTTCCGTCTCCGGCTACCGAAACAGCTGGAAGGGCTGGAAGACCAGATGAACAGTCGGTTGCGCCAATCGTGCGAGCGGGGAAGGATTACAGTGGCTGTTTCACTGGAGCCTTCCAACGGCTCCGTCAACGGAGCGCCCAAACTGGATCGAGAACGGTTTGAGTCTTACAAAGATCTGACAGACCAAATTTCGAGAGAGTACAGTTTTGACCTAAAACTGACGGATTTGATGGACATGCGTGATCTGCTGGTCTCTCAGGAACCTGTTGAAATCTCCGACGATGCTGTACTATCAGTTCTTGATGAGGCACTTTCTCAACTCAACGAGATGCGTGAGAAAGAGGGAGGTACGCTGGCAACCGATATCCAGTCGAGAGTTGCTAAGATGGATAAAATATTGGAAAAAGTTCGACAAACGGTAGAAAAGAACAGCAAAAATCTGAACCAGAAATATAGAGAAAAAATTGAAGCTCTGTTGAACAGTGCTTCCGTGGATGAATCTCGCATCGCTATGGAGGCGGCTGTGTTGGCTGAAAAAGCTGACGTGACGGAGGAGTGTGTCCGGTGTGCCAGTCATTTTGAGCAAATCAGGAATCTCGTTGAAGGTGATGAGCCCGCTGGAAAACGGCTCAATTTTCTTCTTCAGGAGGTTGTTCGGGAGATCAATACAATAGGTTCCAAATCAGCTGATCTTTCCGTTATTAACTACGTAGTGGATTTGAAAGAAGAAGCTGAAAAAATTAAAGAGCAGGCGCAAAATATTTTATGAACGCCAAATTGATCGTCATCTCTGCCCCGTCGGGAGCAGGGAAGACAACCATTGTCAGAAAACTGCAGGAGCTACATCCTGGCTGGCAGTTTTCCGTCTCCTGTACTACCCGGCCAAAACGGGATTATGAGAAGGCTGCCGACGATTATGAATTCATTACAGCCGAAGAGTTCTCAAAGCGTATTGAGAATCGGGAACTGTTGGAATATGAGGAAGTACATGGATACATGTATGGGACATCCCGGACGGTGGTGGACTCGGCTCTCCAAAATGGCACAGTTCTCATTCTTGAGGTTGATGTGAACGGTGCCCTGGCTATTAAAAAAGTGTATCCGGATGAATCAGCTACTGTCTTTATTCATCCACCCAGTTTGGATGTGTTGAAGAATAGGTTACGGAAACGGGGGGCTGATTCCGAAGAGCGGATTGAAGAAAGACTTAAGCGTGCGGCAATGGAGATAGAAAAAAGTCCCGGTTTTGATATTGAGGTTATAAACAGTGATATCGATCAGGCCGTTAACGAGATTGCAATAAAACTTGAACAAATGAATGGAGGACCAAACCGTGTCAATTAAAACAACCCATTTCAGGGATATGAATCAAAAATCTGAAGATATCTTCGAGGCAACTCTTGTTATCGGCAAGCGTGCCCGACAGATAATCAGAGAGAGGATCGCCAGGAACGAAATCCGTACATTCGACAGTAATGCCGAATTCGAGGACGGTGAAGATTTGGAGGAATTGGAACCCGATATCAATTACGTTGAAATGCCAAAAGCCACAACGGAAGCACTGGGAGAATTTCTCGATGATGAGTTAGAGTGGACTTACGGTAATAAAGAGGGAGAAAAATCGGCGGAGGAGTAGTGTGACTGTAGACGACTCATCTTCGGCTTCAGGCCTGGCGAAAAGGTATTTCCGTCAAACGGCGGAGTTGTTCGGAAATAATCTCTATCTGGACAGTGTTCCAGACTTGTCTGATCAAGATGGCTCCCTCACCTTGGACAGTTTCCGAGAGCAAATCTGTAAGTGCGTAAAGTGTCCGCTTGGTCACACCCGAATCAAGTTTGTTTTTGGCGTGGGTGATCCTCATGCTGACCTGGTCTTTGTTGGCGAGGCACCAGGCCGGGACGAAGATCTTCAAGGTGAACCTTTTGTAGGCAGGGCGGGGCAGTTGCTGGATAAAATTCTCGAAGCTATAAAACGATCCCGGGATGATGTGTACATCTGCAACATTCTCAAGTGTCGGCCGCCGGACAACCGAACGCCGCACCAGGATGAGATTGAGTCGTGCATGCCTTTTCTGGAACAGCAACTTAATATCATCAAACCAAAACTGATTGTGGCTCTGGGCGCAACTTCCGCTCATGCACTTCTTAAGGTGAAAACACCGCTGGGAAAACTGAGATCTCAAAAATGGAAGTGGAAAAATTTTGACCTTGTGGTTACTTACCATCCGGCAGCCCTTCTGCGTAACCCCGCCTTCAAGCGCCCGGCGTGGGAAGATTTTCAATGGATCGACAAACTGATTGCTGAGGCATAACCGTGGCGGAAAACTCTCAGGAACTCCATCTTAAAACACCGCCTCAGTCGTTGGAAGCGGAAGAAGCTGTCCTCGGTTCTATGCTCACCTCAAAGGACGCCGTGAGCCGGGCACTTGAGATTCTTACCCCTGACTACTTTTACAAAGACGCTCATCAGAGAATTTTTCAGGCTATGAAGGATCTCTTTAATCAGGGCGAGCCGGTGGATGCCGTGTCGATCATTAATGAATTGAAAAAGCGGAAACAGCTGGATTCCAGTGGTGGTGCCTATTTTATCACTGGTCTTTCAGACAGTGTCCCTACATCGGCCAATGTTGAGCACTATGCCAAGATTGTTCTAGAAAAAGCTTCTCTTCGAAACCTGATTGAAGCGGCGGCTGAAATGTCTAGCGAAGCGTTCAATGATCAGCTACACCTTGAGGATATCCTGGACCAGGCAGAGCAGAGAATTTTTGCAATCTCTCAAGGCCGACTTAAAGGAAAGTTTCACCAGCTCAATCCGGTTCTCCAGGAGACATTTGAACGGCTGGATAAGATTCATCAGAGGCCTGGCTCAGTGACCGGGGTTCCTTCGGGCCTGGCTGATCTGGATGAAATAACTTCCGGTTTTCAGGAAGGAGAGTTGATTATTGTGGCTGGAAGGCCCAGTATGGGAAAGACAGCTCTGGCCCTCACCTTCGCTAGGAACGCTGCCATTGAGCACAACATCCCTGTGGGTATTTTCAGTCTCGAAATGTCCAATAGTCAACTTGCCATGAGGCTGCTCACATCTGAAGCCCGGGTAGATAGCCACTTGGTGAGAACGGGAAAACTTCCCACAGAACAGTGGAGAAATCTTTCAATGTCCGTGGGTACGCTGGCGGAAGCACCAATCTTTCTTGACGATACGCCTGCCATCGGTATTACCGAGCTGAGGGCAAAGGCTCGCCGCCTAAAGGCGGAGAGTGATGTGCAGCTCATTATGGTGGACTATTTACAGATGATGCGTGGTCCCGCATCCGCCGAGAGTAGGCAACAGGAGATTTCTCAAATATCACGATCACTTAAAGCGCTCTCGAAAGAGATATCGGTTCCGGTTGTGGCGATGTCTCAGCTCTCCCGCGCACCGGAAGGGAGGAGCGATCACCGGCCTCAGCTGTCAGACCTCCGGGAAAGCGGTGCTATTGAACAAGATGCTGACGTGGTGATGTTTCTTTACAGAAAATGGGTCTACACCCGTGATGAGGAGGATCGCCGAAAGGCCGAAATAATTGTATCAAAACAACGTAACGGTCCTACAGGTACAGTTTCGGCAATTTTTGTTGACAGCTACGCCAAATTTGAAAGTGCCACTATTTTTGATCAGATGGTTGAGGAACCGGCCTGATGCGTGTAGCTGATCTCATCCCTACTGTTACTGGCTCCTACCCAAAGGATTTTCTTCAGTTGGTTAAACTGGTGGATGTTCATCAGAAGAATAACGGTGAGGATCTCGTGATACAACTTTGGCCTGCCTATCAGTACAGCAAGAATAGCCACGAAGGGCAGCTGAGAAAATCGGGCCGACCCTATTTCGAACACTGTATCTCTGTAGCGCAGTTGCTTGCTGAGTGGAATATGGACATGCACACAATTGTTGGCGGTATGCTACATGACTGTATAGAGGATACCAACGCTTCTTACGATGAGATTACAAAAGAATTCGGTGAAGAAGTTGCCGAACTCGTGGATGGCGTTACCAAGTTGGGCGGAGTGGAGTTTGACAGCAGGAAAGAGAAGCAGGCGGAGAACCTTATGAAAATGTTTCTCTCTATGGCAAAAGATCTTCGGGTTGTCATTATCAAGTTTGCTGACCGCCTCCACAATATGCGCACAATAGAGTATCTGCCGCTCATTAATCAGCGGCGTATTGCTGTTGAAACGAGGGACGTCTATTCGCCCCTGGCGCACCGTCTCGGTATGTTCCAGATCAAAAGCAAACTTGATGATCTTGTGCTTAATACATTGGAGCCGGATGCCTATAAAGAGATAGAGAAACTCCTCAAATCCACTGGTGGCAAGCGAAAGAAAACGCTGAAGGAGATCACAGAACCTATTAAGCAGCAACTCGGAGACCACAACATCACCTATAACCTCAAGACCCGGCTGAAATCCCACGCGTCCATCCATAACAAAATGGTGTCTCGGGAAAAACTTTTTGATGAAATTTATGACCTCTTTGCCCTGAGAATTATCGTTAGTGATGTACCGGAGTGCTACTCAGCTCTGGGACTAATCCATCAGCTTTATACACCGGTCCATGAAAGGTTTAAGGACTTCCTTGCCAGGCCTAAGATCAACGGTTATCAGTCGCTTCATACAACAGTGATAGGACCGTCCGGGAAGATGGTTGAGATTCAGATCAGAACTGAAGAGATGGATCGCACCGCCGAGATTGGTGTGGCAGCCCATTGGAGATATAAGGAAAATGGGAAGAAGAAAGGTGATATGGATAAACATGTCCAATGGCTGAGGGATCTTGTGTCCATCCTGAGTGACGAGTCCGCCGATCCTGGTGAATTCATGAATCTTCTAAAAATTGATCTGTTCCAAAATGAGGTTTTTGTTTTCACCCCTGCTGGCGATCTTGTTCAGCTACCCTCAGGTTCAACGCCCATCGATTTCGCCTACGACGTCCACACCGAAGTGGGGCATCATTGTCTCAGCGCAAAAGTAGACGGGCGAATCGTCCCCCTGAATACTGAGCTAAAGAGTGGTCAGACAGTGGAGATAATAGCCTCCGATTCTCAAACTCCCAGTGCCGCTTGGCTGAAATTTGTTATAACAACCAAAGCGCGAACCCACATACGGCGCTGGCACCGCCACTCACAGAAAGAAGAAAGTGCCAAACTCGGCAAGGAGATTCTTGAAAAGACGCTACGACGCATGAAGCAGATTGATAGATTGAAGGAGCTAATGTCTGATCCCGCAGCAGCCGGCTATGGAGATGAAGAGTCCATGCTGGTGGCACTGGGCAGTGGGCAGGCTACCGTAAGAGAAATCATTCGTAAAGCGTTTCCCCAGGTTTCAGAAGCGGACATTAAAGAAGTAAAAGAAAAACGGTCCTTTTTAGATATTGCGCGCCGAAGTGCCAGAGGTGTGAGGGTTCAGGGTATTGACAACATTCTCATCAATTTCGGCAAATGCTGCAACCCTATACCCGGTGATGAGATTATCGGCTTTGTCACTCGTGGTCGCGGTGTTACGGTCCACCGGGCCGAATGTCAAAACTTGCCCATAATGAGCGAATCCTCTGACCGATTTCTGGAAGTTGATTGGGATGTGGCGCGGAAGACAGAATTCCTTTCTCAGCTTAAGGTGATGGCTGAAGATAGAAAAGCGTACCTTAAGGATATGACGGAAGCCATCTCGGGACTTAGTGTAAATATCACTAGTGTTGACGTTAAGGTGGAAGATGCAGTGGCTATGTGTATGATTGTTATTTTGGTTCCTAACGTCCGAAGACTCAATATGGTGATCAAAAAGATCGAGAACATTCCCGGTACTGTTAGCGTTCAGAGGGCAACGTGAAAAAAAAGAATTATACCAAGAAAGAAATAGCTAAGCAGGTGGCGGGTCGTCTTGATCTGCCGACATCGAAAACACATGAAGTTGTGGCTGAAACATTTAATGTAATGCGCGAAATGATGAGCGAAGATCGGGACATTACCCGGATTGAGCTTCGAAACTTTGGAACTTTCTCTGTTAAACCGGCAAAAGCAAAACCGCGGGCGAGGAATCCCAGGACCAACGAGGAGGTTTATGTACCGCCTCACCGAAAGTCACACTTTAAGCCGGGCAAACTGCTCAAATCCTCCCTCAGGAAACCGCTCTAAATAAGATTTGGGCCCAATATGGGAAGACTCCTGGGCATCGATTACGGTGAAAAGAGAGTGGGCCTAGCCATCTCTGATCCCACCGGAACTATCGCTTCCGCCCTTGATACCATCCTATTCAAATCAAAAAAGGACCTTTTTCAACAGTTGAAAGAGCGAGTTGTATCAGAAGATATAGCAGGTGTGGTAGTAGGGATGCCTTTCGGGATGAAAGGTCAGGTGACAGCACAGACTGAGACGGTGCAACAATTCATAACCGAACTTCGTGGTCAACTGTCTATTTCTGTTGACTCCGCAGATGAGAGGCTCAGTTCTGTGGAAGCCGGCCGCATCCTTCGGGAACAGGGGCATCAGCCAAGCCGTAACAAAGGCATGGTCGATTCAACAGCGGCGGCGATCATTCTTCAAAGTTATTTGGACGGTAAGAAACAGTGATAAAACATCTGGAAAAATTAAAAAGCTGGCAGCTTGCCATTCTATCGGGCTTTCTCATTGGCGCTTCATTCCCGCCGTTCAAGCTCGGGTTTCTCGCTTGGATTGGTCTGATCCCATTCATCAGGGCTGTTTTTCGCCTGACTCCCTGGAAAGCGGCTGGTGTGGGCTACCTTACCGGTTTTGTCACCAATGTTTTGGCACTTCACTGGCTCTCATTTAACATCGGTGCCTCATTTCCCGTGGTGTTCACAGCCATGATGGCTGCGGCAATCTATCTCGCCATCTTTTGGGCCATCTTTTCCTTTTTGTTTTCGTGGATTCACCTCCAGAGTGGGGCCGGCCTTGTGCTCATGCCTTTTCTCTGGGTGGCACTCGAATATGGAATGTCCCTTGGACCCATGGGGTTTCCATGGGTTTCGCTGGCCACTACACAGACCGATTATCTTCCTGTTATCCAGATGGCTGAGTGGACCGGCATCTATGGAATCTCATTTTGGCTAGTTACCGTGAATGTGATTCTTTACGGCCTACTGACGTTCCCCCGGACGGCGTGGATGCCCCGGGTGGTCCGGACTGCCATCGTGGTAATTGTAATCGTCTGGCTCACCGGTTATGGTAGGTTAGTCATTCTGCCTGAAACAGATGAAACGAAAAGGGTAGATGTAGCTGTTGTGCAGCCCAATGTTGGTCCTCATGAAAAATGGCAGCCGGACAAGCGCGATTGGGTTTTCGACCGTCTCGATTCACTCTATATGGTGGCGGCGGAATCGGAGCCCGATTTGATCATTTGGCCAGAAGCAGCAACGCCGGCCTTTATTACAAAAAATTTCCGGAGATTATATCAATTAAAGCAAAGAATCCGGCAGACGGGTATTCCACTCCTCACAGGGACCGTGGACTGGTCCAGCGTGAAAGGAAGGCGAGCCTATCACAACAGTGCTGCACTCATCCGTGAAGACGGATCAATTCCCGTTTACCATAAGCAGCAGCTGGTGCCGTTGGCGGAGTTCAACCCCTTTGCCCGTCAGCTTCCTGCCTCAGAAGAACTTAATCTCGGTCACTACACCAAAGGAACGGAAGAAACCATATTTCAGGTGAATGAAGTCTCTTTTGCATCAATTATATGTTTTGAATCAGTCTTTCCCACTATTGTCAACGGGCTTAACCGCCGAGGTGCCCAGTTCCTGGTCATTGTGGTAAACGATGGCTGGTACGGTACATCCGCTGAGCCTTATCAGCATGAGGCTATCGCAAGACTTCGAGCCATTGAGAACAGGTATCCAGTAGTTCGCTCAGCGAATACAGGTATCTCAGCGATCATCGACAGGCGGGGGCGTGAAGTGAAATCCATGGGTATCGGTGAAACCGGTGTCATAACAGCTTCCATTATGCCGGTGAAAGAGCACACTTTTTATCGGCGCCACGGCAACTGGATTTTACCGTGGTCGCTACTTTTCAGTGTTGTCATGGTCGGTGTGGGGTGGAAGCGAACCAGAGAATGAGAACTGTAATTCCCATACTTATAATTGTATCTACTCACCTGTCAGCCACTGACCCACCGGCGAAAAGTGAGAAAAAGGCCAATTCACTCATTATTAGCTCAGCTTTGGTTCCCGGCTTCGGTGAATTGAAGCTGGGTGAAAATCGGAGGGCAAAATTTTTTGGTGGTATCGAACTTGGTCTCTGGCTAACAGTCATTGAATCCAATGTGGTTATGCACCGGAGCCGATCGAAGATGGTCTCTTATGCAGCCGTTCACGCCGGCGCCGATCTTGATGGAAAAGAACACCAATTTGCCGTTGATGTAGCAAACTATATGAGCTTTGATGAATTCAACGAGCAGCAGCAGCGGCGGCGGCTCCCAAGCCGGGTTTACCCGGCGGAAGGTTACGACTGGATGTGGACCAGTGAAGACCATCGGGAGCATTACTGGACCTTTCTTCGCAGCCGTGCATTGGCGGAAAAAATTACTCTCTTTGCCGTAGGGGGGATGATTGTGAATCGAATTTCGTCTGCCATCGATGTTTCCTATCTGACAAAACTGAAAGATTCTGAGCTGTCGCTGAATTTCCGGCCCTTGTCTGGGGAGGTTGCTTCCGCTGGGGCGGAGATGGTTATAACACTCCCTTTTTGAAACTGTGAACCGGCGACTCAATCCATTGACACTGCTCTTTCTGCTGATGGTTTATCTATTCTCACTTTTTTCTACTGAAACGGGCACCGGTTATGGCCTGCACTTCTTTTCAATCATTCTTGCCGGATTGTTTCTTCGAGTACCTTACGTATCGGTCATTTTAAGGATTCGTCCCATAATCACCTTTCTCCCTGTTATGACTGCTATCTATTGCTTGGTCTCTTTGGTTATCACACCCGACCCACTTATAGTTATTTTTCAGCTGGCGCTTCTGGCCTTGGCAAAGATTGTGCTTATGGTGGTGGGGACATCCATCTTTCTCGAACTTGTTTCTTCCGCCGAACTGATTGATGCTCTCAGAACCCTCTGGTTCCGGCTGAAACTGAAATGGCGCCCCGTAGAAGACTTATTTCAGCTTTTCGATCTGACACTGAGATTTTTTCCTATGGTGATGGAGGAAGTTAAAGCGCTCATGGGGATGGAGAAGGCGCTCGGTATTGAAACTTCAAGATCGAGATGGACCCAGATCAAGAAAGTTGCTGAGCACCTCCCGACTCTTGTGGTTATCTGCATCCATAGGGCCGAACAGATCGGATTGGCCATGGAAGGAAGGGGATACGGTAAAGTTTTACCGAGAACCGTGGCCTGGCCTGTCCACTTTGGACTTTGGGATGGTATTATTTTGATGGTGGCTCTCTTTTTTATAACCGGTCGAACATTCATTGTCTAATTACAAGATCGTTATAGAGTATGATGGTACAGACTTTTCAGGATGGCAGCTCCAACCTGATAAAAGGACGGTTCAAGGTGAACTGGAGCGGGCCCTCTCTCTTTTGAACGGAAATTCTCCAGTTCGGATCCACGGTGCGGGGCGTACTGACGCCGGCGTGCATGCTCGTGGGCAGGTGGCAAACTTTACCCTTGAAAAAACGTGGGAGTCTGAAAAGCTGGTAGATGCCATCAATGGAAACAGCGAAAAGGATTTGATGGTCCATTCCTGTGAACTGGCTCCTGACGAGTTCCATGCCCGTTTCAGCGCTGTGAGAAGGTTATACAATTATAAATGTTTTTTGGGGAGATCGCCCCTGGAGAGAAGATTTTCTTGGGAGATTTCTGAATCTATACCTGTAGACTCTTTGCATCAATGTGCAAAAACATTAATGGGTGAGATTGATTTTACCTCATTCTGTAAACATATCCCGCAGCAGGAAAACCGTCGGTGCACAGTCTATCAATCTGAATGGATAAACGACGGCTCTTTCGTAATTTTCAAAATAGAGGCAAATCGGTTCTTGCAGCACCTTGTTCGGTGTCTTGTGGGGACCATGGTGGAAGTTGCAATAGGCAGAATGACTGTTGAACAATTTTCAAACATATTGGAAGAGAGAAATCCAGAGGCAAAAGTTTTCCGGGCCCCTGCCCATGGACTCCGCCTGGAAAAAGTGACTTACGCATGATTATCAAGCAGATGAGACCGATTCTAAATTTCCTGGTGCTTGCCTCGCTTTCGTTAGCGGCTTCGGACGTTACCAGCAGCCGAGAGAATGCCATTACCCGGGCCATTCAAAAGGTGGGCCCTGCTGTGGCCAGCATCAATGTCATCCAGGTGAAACAATACAGAAATTCCCCATTTATCGATGACCCGCTGTTCAGATTTCTCTTTCCTGAAGAGCCATACAGGCAGCGTGTGCCTAACCTTGGCTCAGGTGTTGTCATCAGTCCCGATGGATACATCATCACAAACCAGCATGTGGTGGAAGATGCGGCCCAGATTCTAGTTACGCTCCCGGGCGGAGAAGAGTATGATGGTGAACTCATCGGTGAGGATTTGACCACCGACATTGCTGTTCTTAAAATCGATGGTCAAAATCTTCCTTATGCAAAGTTCGGGAATTCAACGGATATCCTCATTGGTGAATGGGTCATTGCACTGGGCAATCCTTTTGGTCTTTTCGATGTGAACAAGCAGCCAACAGCCACGGTTGGTGTGGTCAGCTCAACCAATCTCGATTTTGGACGGGAACATTCCGGTCGCGTCTATCAGGGTATGATTCAGACCGACGCAGCTATCAACCGGGGGAACAGTGGGGGACCGCTTTGCAATGCCATTGGAGAAGTGATTGGAATCAATACGTTCATCTTTACAGGTAGCGGGTACAGTGAAGGTTCTATCGGCATCGGTTTTGCCATCCCCATTGATAGGGCAAGAGAGATTGCCGAAGAGCTTAAGAAATATGGTCGGATTGACAGGAATGTGGCTGTCGGATTTCGTTTTCAGCGTGTTGACAGGGCACTGGCAAGATATCTCCAGTTACCTCGTGTGGGGGGACTTATTATTACTGAAGTTTCCCAGCGCGGCCCAGCGGATAAAGCGGGATTACTTGTTGGGGATGTGGTTTATTACATTAATAAGGAAAAAGTGAATTCGGGCGGAGATATTGTCGAGATCATCGAAGAAAATTTCCTCCGTCCTGGCGATAGGTTGAAGATTGAATATTATCGTGAAGGGGAAATGAATGAGACATCACTGAGACTGGCGAAGAAGGCTTGAGCATGGTAGCACCAGAAGGAAAATCGTTCATTTCAACAGTGGCGGTTGTGACATTTATATCGGCAAGTCTTGCCTGGGGCATTGGCATTGTAATTTTCCGGTTGATTTCACTGGTTCTAATAGTATTCCTTGGCTTTTGTTTCATCTTTTTCAGGGATCCATCCAGAATAATTCCTGTTGGAGATAAGATTGTTCTGGCCCCGGCAGACGGGAAAGTGGTAGACGTCTCTCAGTCTGAGAACGGTGAAAAGAAAGTGTCCATTTTCCTCTCTGTTTTTGATGTGCATAGGAATCGAACACCGGTAGACGGCATAGTGACGCGGGTGAACTATTCAAAAGGTCAGTTCCTTGCTGCTTTTAATCCTGATGCTTCCGAAATTAATGAACATACTGATGTGGAAATTCAATCGCCTGGTGGAATTGTGAGGGTGAGACAAATTGCTGGCATTCTGGCGAGACGGATAATTTGCCACCTCAAGGAAGGGCAACAAGTTTCTGGTGGTGAGTCACTCGGGTTTATCCGATTTGGTTCGCGTACCGATCTTGTGGTACCGCCTGGAACCAGTATTAATGTAAAAGTTGGTGATCGAGTTAAAAGCGGTTCATCAATCATAGGAGAGTTATCATGACGCCCAATATAAGGGTAAAAAAACAGGCAGTTCCTGGTGTTTTCACATTCTTCAACCTGTTCTTCGGTTTCCTGGCCATTATTCAGGCTTCTCAGGGGCGAATTGAAAATGCCTGCTGGCTCATCTTGGCTGCAGCTCTCTTTGACGCCTTGGACGGCCCCATGGCCCGCGCCCTTAAAGTGACCACACCTTTCGGTATTGAATTTGATTCTATTGCCGATGTGGTTTCTTTTTGTACCGCTCCGGCGGTACTAATCTATTTCTCGTTTGTGCAGGATTTTCATCCACTTCTGGCAGCCGCCGTCAGCTTCGTGCCTCTGTTTGCCGGTGCATTTCGACTGGCCCGCTTTAACCAAGACGCCACAGAGACGCCGTCACCATTTTATTCGGGTTTGCCGTCAACCGCATTTGCAGTAACCCTCAGCTCTTTCGTTATATTTAACAGTCGGCTGCTTGGCATTACCGGAGATCCGAAGATCGCCCTTCCGCTCGTACTTTTGCTTTCTTTGCTTATGGTGAGTCACCTCGCTTATCCTAAACTGACCTACATCGGTAAAGGGTGGCATTCAAGAATTAGGGTCATTTTCTTCCTGCTGAGCCTCGCAGCACTCACCTGGTGGCGTGGTCTTGTGCTTTTTCCCCTCACCATGATGTACGTGGTTGGCGGTTTCATCAGATTACTTATACACCACGATGATACTGAGCCACGTCCACGTCTCATGTGGATTGGAAGAAAAGGAAGGGGTCGCCATGGTCAGTAGACGAGACTTAAAGGTTGTGATTCTGGTTCTCTTTGTCGGCGCTATAATCGGTACCCTTTTCGGTAACTTAGTCGGTTTTGTTCTGCCGGAGGGGGTAGTGAAACAATTTTTTCTTCAAAGCACGGAATTTTCTTTGGGCGGACTTATAGGCGCACCGAACGATGCTATTTCGCTGGACATTGGTGTCATTGTGCTGATCTTTGGTCTTAAATTTCGACTTAACTTTGCTACAATCTTTGGTCTTGCTGTATCATACTATTTTTTGAGGTATTTTCGATAGTCAACTTTGGAGGTTGAAATGTTTCAAATAATGAATCTTCCTTTTATGGTCGGTATTGGCGGCTGGGAAGTACTCCTAATTTTTCTTGTTGTACTTCTTCTGTTCGGTGCAAAACGACTGCCGGAACTTGCAAAAGGCTTAGGAAAGGGACTGCGGGAATTCAAGGGTGCCGTCGAGGGAATAGAAAAAGAACTCGATGAAGCAGTCGATTCAGTTGAAAAAACGCAGGAGCCCGATCACTCCTCCGGTGCCTGAACCGGCTACTCCAATACCAGATCTAACAAGTTTCAACGATACCGCGGATCTGTTCAAGGACCGCAATGCGATTGTCCATCAGGGTAGTGCGCTCTATCTTGAGGACCGGCTCGAATGCGGCCTGCTGAATGGGGCTACAGTTGCCATTAAAGACAACATTGCTATCAAAGGGTGGCCCCTTTCCTGCGCCTCCCATGTTTTAGATAACTTCCATTCACCATATCATTCTACTGTAGTTAGCCGGATACTGAATGAAGGGGGTGTCATTGTGGCGAAAACCAACCACGATGAATTTGCCATGGGTTCCTCCAGTGAGCACTCGGTGT
This sequence comes from Fidelibacterota bacterium, assembly GCA_002729175.1. Taxonomy (GTDB): domain Bacteria; phylum Fidelibacterota; class Marinisomatia; order Marinisomatales; family S15-B10; genus UBA2125. The sequence continues at coordinate 14,583 of PBTS01000012.1, read as the reverse complement.
TTGGTGCTGCGAAGCACCCTTTCGATCCGGAGAGAGTTCCTGGCGGCTCCAGTGGTGGNTCGGCAACNTCNGTTGCCTTGGGTATCACTGAATTTNCTCTCGGTTCGGACACCGGCGGTTCAGTTCGCCAACCGGCGGCATTTTGCGGTGTTTATGGACTGAAGCCCACTTACGGCAGGGTGTCCCGGTACGGANTGGTTGCCTTTGCCTCATCTTTCGATCAGATTGGTCCTTTTNCTCGGAACACTGCTGGCATTGCAAAATGTCTGCAGGTTATTGCCGGGCATGACCCCANGGATACCACATCCGCTGAAAAANCNATACCGAAGTACAGTGAACGTCTTGACGGAAAGCTTCCNAAGCGGATCGGTGTACCTTGGAGCTTTCTCAAGGAAGGTGTTGATCCTGAGATCATAGAAAAGGTGAAACAGCTGGAATCTTTCCTCCGTGACAATGGTTGCCANGTTGAAGAAATTCAATTGCCTCATGCAAAGTACTCCATCGCCTCTTATTATGTTCTCACCAATGCTGAGGCGTCATCCAACCTTGCTCGTTANGATGGTGTCCGTTACGGCCTCAGTANCCGCTGTGANAATTTGCAGTCCATGTATAATGACAGTCGGTCNGATGGCTTTGGGGATGAAGTGAAACGGCGNATTATGTTGGGCACCTACGTTCTCTCTTCAGGCTACTACGACGCTTATTTTCGGAAGGGGCAGCAAGTGCGGCGGCTCATCAGAGATGACTTCATCGACGTTTTTAATGATGTAGACATCATTCTTCTTCCCACGTCGCCCACCCCGNCTTTCCGCCTTGGCGAGCACATAGATGATCCAATCAGCATGTATCTTTCGGACATTTTTACGACCCCCATCAGTCTTGCCGGTGTGCCTGCCATGAGTATCCCTGTCGGACAAACATCAGCCGACCTTCCAATCGGCCTTCAGCTTGTGGCAAATTTTTTCCAGGAGGAAACAATTCTCCGGCTCAGTCATTTCATTGAACAAAACTTCTCAACAGATTAAATGTTTGAATTTGCTAATCCTTGGNTTCTTGTTCTTGCCNTATTGATTCCCCTNGCTGTCTGGTGGCAAAAGCAGTGGGGTAANAGACGGGAAGGGACCATTCAGCTCTCCTCTNTTCAAGCCGTAAAAANTGTGGCCGGGCTTTCGGGAGAGTGGAAATTGAAACTCGTCAGGACAATTCAAATGATNGTTCTTTCACTTTTGATTATGGCCATGGCACGCCCTCGGGCTGTTCGNGATCTCATGGAGACGTCCGTTAATGTAGTGGACATCAATCTTGTTCTTGATATNAGNAGCAGTATGCGGGCGGAAGATTTTAAACCCAACCGTTTGGAAGCAGCAAAAGCGACGGCACGAAAATTCATAGAGGANCGGGAAGGTGACAGGATTGGANTGCTCGTTTTTGCTGGTGAGAGTTACATCCAGTGTCCGCTCACTATTGACTACGATGTTTTGCTCGATCTTCTTGATCAGGTAGAAATTGTAGATGAAGCTCACGATGGAACTGCCATCGGCATGGCTATTGCACACGGTATTAACCGCCTTCGNAGTAGCGATGCTAAAAGCAGAATCATGGTCCTTCTATCCGACGGAAGCAATAATGCTGGNGAACTGGATCCCATCACTGCCGCCGGTTTTGCANCGGAGTATGATATCAAGATTTATGCAATTGGTGTTGGATCTAGAGGCAAGGCCCCTTTCCCGGTTGACGATCCTGTTTTTGGTAAGCGGTANGTTCAAGTGGATGTGGAGATGGATGAGAAGACACTTCAACAATTGGCTGAGACTACAAACGGCCAGTATTTTCGAGCCACGNATGAAGAACGCCTGTCAGAAATTTATGATGAAATCAATTCGTTGGAGCGGTCAGAAATCAGCGTGAAGCAGTTCAGGGAATATAGGGAACTTTTTGGATGGATGCTTATCCCGTCTGTTGNCATAATGCTCAGTATGATGTTTGTGANTGAAAGCATATTCAGGAAGCGGNTCTGAATGATCGATTTCAGATACCCCTTTGTTTTTCTGGCGTACGGTCTGCTGCTGGGTCTTATGATTTACAAAAGATTAAAGAGTGCCGCGAAAGTAGCTGAATCTTCCCGCTGGGGCGATGAAAAAGTGAGAAAACGTCTCTTCTCCAGAGTTGATTTCAAATGGCTAAAAAGGAAATCACTCTTTCAGTGGTGGGGTGTTGCCCTATTGATCTTTGCCGCTACCGGGCCGCAAATAGGTACATCGCTTCAAGAAGTGGAAAGGAGAGGGGTAGACATCNTGGTGGCGCTGGATGTCTCCTCNAGTATGGAAGCNGAGGATGTAAAACCAAGNCGACTGGAAAAAGCGAAATTTGAAATTGGGCGCCTCATCTCCCAGCTNCAGGGCGACAGGATCGGTCTCGTTGTTTTCGCAGGNAGTAGCCACCTCTATTTGCCACTCACAGGTGATTACGGTGCAGCCCAGCTGTTCGTAAATGCTGTTGACAGTGAAATGATACGAACTCAGGGTACAGCCATGAGTGATGCGCTAAAAACCGCCTTGGGCGCTTTTCCGAAAGAAGATCAGAAACATCGGGTTCTCATTATTATGAGTGATGGAGAGGATCATGAAGGTGAAGCTGTTGACGTTGCCAGGGAGTTGGAAGCTCAAGGCGTTGTCATTCATTCAGTGGGAGTGGGAACAGCAGCCGGCTCGCTTATTCCAATTTTCGATGACCAGGGTCGCAGAACCGATTACAAAAAAGACAGGAGTGGGAAACTGGTGACGTCCATCCTGAATGATGCTATGCTAAGAGAAATTGCTACGGCTGGCGGCGGCATTTCCGTCCGGTTTGACGGGCGGTCCGGAAGTATGGATGATGTAATGAATGTTGTTCAGGCCATGGAGAAAAAAACATTGAAAACGCACGAATATTCTCAGTTTGAGGATCGGTATGAACTATTCCTCGCTTGTGCATTTTTTTTCTTTGCAGCTGATTTTTTCATGCCAACACGCCGGAAAGGAGAAGAAGAGTGGAGGGGTCGTTTTGTTTAAGTGTGTACCGTTTATATTAAGTTTATCAATCTTTCTTATAGGGCAGCAAATTCCTGATGGTGAGCCTCTATTGCTGAAACCTCCGCGTGAAGAAGTAAGTCGTGGTTTATCTTACTATGAGAATATTTTGCGAAAAAATCCGGATCTTCCGGAAGCCCATTTCGGGGCGGGTCACTCCGCCTATTCAATTGAAAACTACGAGCGGGCGCAACAAGAGTTCAAAACTTCTTCTCAATCGGAACGAAAAGATCTTCAGTCAAAATCACACTACAACCTAGGCAACACACTCCACCAGCAAGGTCGCCTTGAAGAAAGTCTTATGGCCTTTCGGAAGGCTATACAGCTTGACCCCTCAGATTTGGATGCGAAGTACAATTATGAACTGACCCAGCAAATGCTTCGGCAGATGCAAAGCCAGCAACAATCCAAACCTCAGCAATCGGATCAGGATCAGAATGATGAAAATAAAAAACAGGATCAACAACAGCCTCAGCCTCCTCCGGACCAAAAGCAACAGGATCAAAACCAAATCCCTGAGGATCAACAAGAACAGCAACAACCCCAACAGGATAAACCCAATGCAGAATCAATCTTGGATGCTCTAAAGGCTGACGAAGAAAATTTGATGAAACGGAAGCTGGGTCATGTCCGCTCTAAAAAACTTACAAAGGACTGGTAGATGATATACCGGTTGGTAATCTTTTCATTTCTATTTGCTCAATCCGCATGGGCGGAGATGAAGGTTTACGCTACTACGGACCAAAACAGAATTGTTCTCAACGAAACTCTTTCGCTGAAAGTGACGGCAGAAGAATCGAATGATTTTCCAAAACTTGATATCAGCGCTATCAAAGATTTTACCGTTATCTCAGGACCGGGGCAGTCCAGCAGTTTTCAATGGGTGAATGGTAAGATGTCCAGTTCCAAAACACTTTCCTGGACTCTTATTCCAAACAAACCAGGATCGTTGACCATTCCTGCTCTAACGGTTGAAATAGACGGTAAACTGATGCAAACAGAACCTATTGTTGTGACGGTGTTACAGTCAAACAATCGTTCTACACTAAATTCTGGAGACCAACCTTCCCAGAAAGAACCACAGGCACCACTCATTTTCCTTCTTGCTGAGCCTGACAAGAAGGAGGTCTTTCAGGGCGAGCAAGTAACGATTCACTATAAACTATACACGCGCGTGAACTTGAGGCAATACGCCGTAGAGTCAAAACCACAGGGAGTTGGCTTTTGGCAAGAGGAGTTGTATGCGCCCAAGCAGCCTACATTGAGAGAGACTAGTGTTGACGGTGTTCGTTATCGTATCGCTACGCTCTACAAAGTTGCCCTTTTTCCCACAACGCATGGAAATCTCACCCTTGAGCCGATGGTCCTGAACTGTTCCGTGGAAATTCCGTCACGTAATCGGAAGTTTTCGCTGTTTGACGATTTCTTTTCAGATCCATTCTTTTCAAGGACAAAACAGCAGATCGTCCGATCAGACAAGTTAACATTTAATGTGAAGCCGGTGCCAGAAGTTGGTAAATCGGCTGATTATACAGGTGCCGTTGGTGATTTTCGTCTTACATCAAGTGTGGATACAGCTTCTGTGGCTGCAAATCAGGCGCTGGCATTCACTGTTGAACTTTCCGGTACAGGTAATCTTGGTCTCTTTCAGCTACCTGAGCCCGAATTTCCCGGTGGACTGGAAGTTTTCAGTCCTAAAACATCCATGGACAAGGATCCGTTCAGAGATGAGATTTCGGGAAAACGGTCGTGGGAATATATTCTCATTCCCCGACGGGAAGGTCAAGTCATACTCCCTTCAGTAGGACTTATCTATTTAGAGCCGAAAACCGGAAAATGGCTTACCACGGAGACCGATCCTATCCCCGTTCTTGTGACCCCTGCTGTGAGCGCCATTACCGAAAGCAGTGGTTTGACGAAAGAAGAAATTGCCCTTTTGAGCCAGGATATTCGTTACATCCGTCAAGAGCCAGTTCGGATACGAAGTATCTCTAACCGAATTGTGCCCCGGACTTTCTGGCTTATGAATCTGCTGGCTGTTGCCATGTTTTTTGCCCCTAATGTTGTGGAGTTGGTTCAGAGTAATCGGGTGGAGCGGCAGGGAGCTATTCGCGTGCGGGGCACTCTGCGGCGGGCAAAGAAGATTCTTTTGAAAGTGGGGGACGACGATTATGAGAAGGTGGAACAGGCCATCTATAGTTATTTCTCGGATCGGATGGGGCTGTCGGGTGTGGGCCTCGATGGACGAATTCTGGAACAGAAACTTCAAGGTGCGGTAGATCAGTCGACAGTGGAAAAGCTATCAGCACTTCTAGATATTTGCGATATGGGACAGTTTTCACCGTCAGTTTCTGACACTTCTGCTTCAGAGCTTGCTCATCGGGCAGCGGACTTATTGCGGGAAATAGAGAGGCAATGGTGAAAACTGTCGTGAGGATCATATGTTTTTTGACTCTCACCACAGTAATTCGGGCAAATTCTTATGCTGACTCGCTTTTTTTGGAAGCCAATCATTTCTATAGTAATCAGTATTACAGCGAGGCTGCAGACCTATACGATCAATTGATTAATCAGGGATACGGTCATATAAATCTTTATTACAACCTCGGTAATGCCTATTACCAGCAAGGACACTTGGGGAATGCTATATGGGCCTATGAGAAAGGTTTGGAACTGAATCCCAGGGATAGCGACCTTAAGTTTAATCTCACTGTTGCCAATGCCAGGATTGTGGATAGAGTACGTGTGCCGGAACCTTTCTTTTTGCTGAAATGGTACGGTGTCCTGAAACAATCCTTTTCACCGTCTCAGTGGCTGATGGCCATCAGCTCAGTTCTGCTCGGCAGTGCCGCGCTGTCCACAGTTGCGAAATTATGGGAAAATCGTCTTTCAAAGATTTTGATGACGGTCTCTTCAGCTGGATTGATGCTGGTGATACTATTTTCAGCTGTTTTTGCCGATATCTACTTTGATATTTCGGACACAGAAGCAGGTGTTGTGATTGCCCATGAGGGACGGGTACACGCGGCTCCATCCAAAAGTAGCAACCTTCTGTTTGTTATCCACGAAGGGACGAAGGCGGAAATTTCAAGCCGTCAATATCCGTGGATTGAAATTGAACTCATTGACGGAAAGAAAGGGTGGCTCGACTCCAATTTGTTGAGGCCGCTGTAGAATGAAACGAATCATCACACTTCTGGCCGTCATTTCACTTCTTTCTGCTCAGAAAAAGAAGATCAGATTTGATGAAAGTTTTGATCCTGCCACCCTGAAAGAGCCGAAGATCAAATTACCTGTTATGCTAAAGCCGGACGAGCCGCTTCCACCTCAGTTTTCCCCGGCGGAAACGGACACTGTATTTGACGGTTTTCGTGTTCAGGTGATCTCCACGCAGGATTTAAATGAAGCAAATCGTTTGATGATGGAACTATCCTCCCTTTTCGGAAATGAGGTATATATTATTTTTGATTCGCCCAATTATAAGGTGAGAGTGGGGAATTTCAGATCTCGGGGTAACGCTGAAAAGGCCCGGCAGCGAATAGTCGATCTGGGTCACCGTGCAGCGTGGATCATTCGTTCGAAAGTGAGGAAAAACCAACCGCCCGGTCGTCGATAAGATGCGGAAAAAGAGTTGTCCTCCAATCGTCACCTGGATAAATTTCTGCTGTCTTGTACTTGGAAACATCGACCTCGGAGCGGTGTATGGCCTTATATACCTTTCCGCCTGATTTTCTCGTCACTCCTTTCATCAGGGCAGATTAATCGTGGCCGGGCATTCCAAATGGGCACAGATCAAGCGCAAGAAAGCCGTTGTGGATGCAAAGCGCGGACAAGTGTTCACAAAGATCATCAAGGAGATCACAGTTGCCGCAAGGTTAGGTGGTGGGGATGAAGATGCCAATCCCCGGTTGAGACAGGCCGTCCTTTCTGCGAAAGCAGCCAACATGCCGGCCGATAATGTTAAGCGCGCCGTCCAAAAGGGAACTGGTGAACTTCCTGGTATTTCCTACAAGGAGGCACTGTTTGAAGGTTACGGTCCCGGTGGCGTTGCCATTATGGTGGAAGTGACAACCGATAACAGGAAGCGGACAGTGGCCGAACTGAGACACCTCATTACCAAGCACGGGGGCAATTTGGGTGAAACAGGATGCGTGGCGTGGATGTTCAATAAAAAAGGGTTAATCACTGTTGAGAAAAACGGTGTCAACGACGAATCACTTCTGGATTCCATCCTTACTGGTGGTGGTGATGACTTTTCAGATGAAGATGATGTTTATGTGGTTGAATCGGTTCCCGATCAGATGATATCAGTCCGTGAACAGCTGGAAGCTGATGGATTTTCAGTGATATTATCAGAGATAATGCTGACACCTCAAAATAGTGTGAGCGTTGAGGGTGAGACCGCGAAAAGGGTGATTCAACTGTTGGAAGCGCTTGACGATCACGATGATGTTCAAAAGGTTTCAGCCAATTTTGATTTTGATGATGCTGAAATAGAAGAGGTGAGCTGAATGAGACGTATCATCGGTGTGGACCCGGGTATTTCTACCACCGGTTATGGTGTCATAGAATCAGACGGTGATGCTATCAGTATGATTACATGGGGAGCCATCTCTCCTCCATCAAAGAAAACAATACATGTTCGACTGAGTGTTCTTTATGACGGTATTAAAGATATTATTGATCGTTACAATCCTACTGAATTTGCTATCGAGGAAGCGTTCTATAGAAATAACGCCAAGACAGTACTAGTGTTGGGACAAGCACGAGGTGTTGTGATGCTAGCGGCGGCTCATCAGGGTCTGCCGTGTTACGAATATTCACCGCGGAAAATCAAAATGTCCGTTGTGGGAAACGGCAATGCATCCAAAGAGCAGGTCCAGTATATGGTAGCCTCTATTTTAGAAATGGAAAAAACTCCGGAAAAGCACGACGTCACCGACGCTTTAGCCACGGCCCTTTGCCATCTCCATCAACCGGAGGCTATTGCCGCATGATACATTCTTTGCGAGGGAAAGTGAAGTCAAAATCTGCTACAGAGGTTGTGGTGGATGTTAGCGGTGTTGCCTTTTACGTGGTACTCTCCGTTCCCACTGCTGATCACCTTCCAAAGGTAGGTGAAGAGGTGGAAATCCGTACCTACCTCAATGTCAGAGAAGACGCCATGGAACTTTACGGTTTCGAAGACGAAGAAGAACTGACTCTGTTCAAAATGCTTATCGGTATTTCCAAGATCGGACCCAAAGTGGCCATGGGAATACTGTCCGGTACTAATCCTGGTGAATTCAAGAAGCGAATAGTAGCTGGGGATGTGGCGGCCCTGACGGCGTTACCGGGTATCGGACCCAAAACAGCCAAACGGATTATCGTAGAGTTGAAAGATAAATTTGTGGTAACCGGGGATGACGATGTGATGATGCTTGACGGAGAAGTGCCTGATCAGTTTGCTGATGCCCTGGCTACGCTCACTGCTCTCGGTTTCCACCGTTCGGACGGTTTTCGCGTTCTTTCTGATATGCAGAGGAAAGGTCAGCTTAGCGGGAACGTTGAAGAGATTGTGAAGATAGCGTTGACTAAACTGTAGGAGCTGAAATGCAATTTGCTGCGAGACTGGAAAGTTTGGGAACCGAATCAGCCTTTGAAGTGGCACGACAGGCAGCTGAATGGAAGGCGGCGGGGAATGAAGTTTTCCCGTTCCATATCGGTGATTTCAACATACCGACACCGCAGCGGGTAGTTGACGCTATGAACCGTGCAATTGAAAATGGAAAGACCGGGTACTGCCCTCCGCCCGGCATTCCCGAACTCCGGGAAGCGCTAGCCGATGATGTGGGTAAACTGAGAGACATCAATTATGCCATGGATAATGTCATTGTCCAACCCGGCGGGAAACCCACTATAGGCAAATTCATTCTTGCTGTTATGGAGCCAGGAGATGAAGTGCTCTATCCCAGCCCCGGTTTTCCCATTTATGAATCGATGATTGAGTTCCACGGGGGCAAGGCTGTACCGTATACTTATATTGATAATGGAGGAAAGTTTTTGCTGGATTTGGATCAGCTTAAGTCGAACATCACATCGAAAACTTCCATACTGATATTTAATAATCACCACAATCCTACAGCGGCAGAATCTCCTCACGACGAACTGGAGGCGCTGGCTGAAATTTGCATAGAGAATGACCTGTGGGTTCTCTCCGATGAAGCCTATTTCGAAACAAGATATGAAGGTGAGTCAGAGTCCATAGCTTCAATTCCTGGAATGGCAGAACGTACCGTCATATTATATACCTTTTCCAAGCGGTTCGCCATGACAGGATGGCGCGTTGGTGCATCAATCGGACCACCAGAAGTGATGAAGATTATTGGTCAACTAAACGTGAATGACGAATCGTGTACAAATCACTTTGCCCAGTGGGCCATGATCGAAGCCTTGGAAGGTGGAACGGAAATGTGTAAACCTATTACTGATGAACTTCGCGTTCGGAGAGATGTCGCCCGCGATTTGCTAAACGGTATTAAAGGTGTGTCTGTGGGATCTCCTTCATCAACATTTTATCTTTTCCCGAAAGTGACGGAAGTTTTAGAAAATAAAGGTTTACGAAACTGCACCGAATGGCAGGAAGTTGTTCTAAAAGATACAGGTGTGGCATTCTGCCCAAGGAGCTACTTCTGTACACCGTTACTTGATGAGAAAGAGCATTACGTCAGGTTCGCTTATGCCGGTATCGGACTGGATGACATTCGCGAGGGAATGGCCCGCTTTAAGGCCTATTGTGAGGCTTGATCTTGTGGGTGAAACTGGAAAAAGAACTTCCCTCTATGACTACCATCTGTCCCTAGGTGCAAAGATGGTCCCTTTTGGCGGGTTTGAGATGCCTGTACAGTACTCTGGCATCATAGATGAACATATCTCTGTGAGGGAAGCAGTGGGTCTTTTTGATCTATCGCATATGGGCGAATTTGTTATCAGCGGGAGCAGAGCGGCCTCTTTCTTACAACGAATGACAACCAATGATATTAATGCTGTTCAGATCGGTCAGGCTCAGTACACAGCGATTTGTAATGAAAATGGTGGAATTATAGACGATTGTGTTTTGTACCGGTTTAGCGACCACTACCTTTTGGTAGTGAACGCATNNAATATTGAGAANGATTNTGGATGGCTGGAGAGCAATATCCAGGGCGAAGTATNACTNAAAGACAGNTCTGATGATTTTTCNCTGGTGGCTATNCAGGGACCTNATTCANTGGATCTTATNTGTCNGGTAGNGAGTAACCCGGAAGAGGTGAAATNTCTACCNTTCTACTGGCACTGTGAATCNGNNGTCGCTGGCGNTCATGTAATCTGTGCCAGAACNGGATACACTGGAGAGCTTGGTTACGAGATCTACATTAACGGGGAAGAAGCGGAGCNAGTATGGAATATTTTGCTTGAAGAAGGTGCTNCTCTGGGCGTCAAACCTGTCGGTCTTGGTGCCAGGGATACACTCCGCCTTGAGATGAAGTACTGTCTTTATGGTAACGACATTGATGAAAAAACAAACCCCATTGAAGCGGGGCTTGGATGGATCACCAAACTGGAAAAAGGTGACTTCGTTGGCAAAGCTGCCATAGCCAAAGNGCAGTCAGATGGGCCTGAACGTAAGCTCATCGGTTTTGAGCTTTTGGACCGAGGCATCGCTCGCCACGGTTATTCCGCCATATGTAATGGGAACACAATCGGCATTGTCACCAGCGGGACACATTCTCCAACCTTGGGTAAGTCCATTGGNATGGCCTATGTGGACAGTTTCCATGCNTCAACCGGTACGGAACTGGNAATAGATNTCCGTGGAAAAGTAATNCNNGCAACNGTGGTGNAGACCCCTTTTTGGACGAAAGGTACAGCCACGAAAAAAGTTTAANGGGNAATATGGACCGNAAGAGAGAAATAATAGGGATACTGCTTATTCTGGTATCGCTTTTTGTTTTGCTCAGTTTGATNACNTANGATNCAGCGGAAGAGCCNACNATTTCGCCTAACATTGCCATTTCAAACCGGGCGGGGATCTTTGGTGTTTATATTGGTCATTTCTTNATCAAGATGNCTGTCGGTTATGTTTCTTTTATATTACCTATTATCGGCATTGCTTGGGGATGGGTTTTGTTTAGCAGAAAGATACCNCAATTTCTTGGAAAANTGACTGTTCATACGCTCCTCATGGGGCTCATTGTCTCAGTATTATTGGGATTGATGGCAGTTACNAGGGATGCAGAAAGCTACCAGGCTTCCGGACTTGTTGGTGCCACGCTGGCAAAACTGTTTCACGATTTTCTTGGCACCATCGGTACTGCAATNCTTTTGCTGGCCAGCTCATTTGTGGTTATCCGGGGATACTTTAACTGGAATTTCTACGATCAANTGGAAAAAGTTGGCANTCTTTTATCAGGTGTTGTTAAACGGGAGCAGAAGATTAAGGCTNAAAAAAGCGTAGAGGCCCANAAAAGAGAACACACGGAGAAACTTTTAGGTCGTTTGCAGGAAAGACGGGAATTCGAAAATGAAGCCTTCGCTCANCCTGATGAGCAAGTGGTAGAANAGACAGAAGTCTCGGAAGAACCAGAAGAAGAGACTATTGCCGAANTNGAAGANACTGAAACCACTCNGCCNGTGANAGANGANACACCTTTTGNTGAGAGTGAGNCGGAGACGGAAATTGAGNAAGANGAAAAGGTTTNTGAAGAACCGNCGGTGTCAGCAACGGGCGAGGAGCATGGGGGNGACTATACAATCGGACAGGAAGTAATTGAGGAGGAAGTCGATTTTGACGCNNCCGTAGAAGATGTACCGAAAAGAGCTTATCAGCTTCCTTCTGTCGATTATCTTGATCATTACGAAGAGATTGNCCCCAGCGCCTCCGATAGCGAACTTGTTGATAAGGCTGAATTTCTCACACAGTCTCTGGCGACTTTTGGCGTTGAAGGCCNTGTGGTAAACATTGCTCCAGGNCCGGTTATTACCCTGTTTGAGGTTGAACCGGCTGAAGGTGTTCGCGTCAATAAATTTGTTCAGCTTTCAGATGATTTNGCTCGGGTCATGANAGCACCGAGAGTGCGCGTGATNGCTCCCATCCCCGGCAAATCTTCAGTCGGCATCGAAATCCCTAATGAAAATCCTTCCATTGTCTATTTGCGTTCCGTTGTCAATTCTGAAAAGTTTATCTCATCAGCCTCCATATTGACCGTAGCTCTTGGNAAAACGACCAGCGGGGAGAATTTTATTATTGAACTGGATAAACTTCCACATTTGCTNATAGCGGGGACTACTGGCTCGGGTAAGTCGGTCTGCATCAATACAATTGTTTCATCTTTACTTTACCGCTCAACGCCTCAGGAAGTACGATTCATNCTGATCGATCCAAAAAAGTTGGAAATGGCGGCTTACAGATCNCTTGAAAAACATCACCTCATTACAGCGGAAGACATTGATGAATATGTGGTTACTACCCCTGAAAATGCTGTCCTTGCTCTTCGTGCNGCTGAAAAAGAGATGGGTCGAAGGTATGATGTTCTGGCTGACGCTGTAGTGAGAAATATACAGGAATACCGAGACAAGGCGGAAAAAGACGACAGCNTGGAAAACATGCCCTACATTGTGGTGATAATCGATGAATTGGCTGACCTGATGCTNAGGGCGCCGAAAGAGGTTGAGCAGTCCATTGCCCGTTTGGCTCAGATGGCTCGTGCTGTNGGTATTCATCTTGTACTGGCAACACAGCGTCCCTCTGTGGATGTCATTACCGGTGTTATTAAGGCAAACTTTCCGGCTCGGATCGCGTTTCAGGTTGCGACAAAANTTGACTCTCGAACAATTATTGATATTAATGGCGCTGAAAAACTGCTGGGCAGAGGTGATATGCTTTTCCTACCACCCGGCACATCTGATGCAATCCGGCTTCACAATTCTTTTGTTACACTTGAAGAGATTAACAGGATCGTTAAGCATATTGAGTCACAGCCTACAGCCGATGAAATTAAACTGGAAGGTACAAAGACACAGNTAGGTGTAGAAGGAGNCCTTGGCGGACCTGAANANNGTCAGGATGAATTGCTCACAGANGCTATTCGACTTGTGATCACTCATCAGCAGGGATCCATTTCACTCATNCAGCGGCGTTTCAGGGTTGGATATTCTCGGGCAGCTCGTCTTATTGATCAGATGGAACAGCTCGGTATTGTGGGTCCTTTCACCGGCAGCAAGGCGAGAGANGTTCTTGTTGACGAATCCTATCTTCAGGTGCTGGATGANGATGNATCTNCCTAAGAAAAACTTGTTTTTTCTNAAATATTTTCTCGTTTCCATTGNGGGNNTTTTCCTTGTAANCAGTACCGCAGCTTTTCAGGTTGATGAAGAAATCCTGTACCAAATATCAGCCACTGTGCTTGATAAAAAGGGTCATACCTTTGAGGTGTTCTGGTCCTACCGTTTAGATGAGGAGTCTTGGAAAGGGAAGGGGACATTAACAATATTTGGTAAAGATTATCTCAGCCTTGACCTTCCTTTTATGAATGTACTAATACAGAAGTCTGTTATGAGTGTGAAGTATCCGGAAGAGGATCAGGTACTCATCGATTATTTCAACCGCCGTGATCCATCAAACCTTTTCGCCGTACTGTTAAGTGAGTTCAACGGCTTCATAGTAGAAAATATAGATGCCAATAATGAGCAGATTAGTCTGAGCCTTGTTCCTGAATCGCTTGTCGGTTTTGACCACCTCTGGATGACAGTAAAGGAAAACGAGTGGATTCCCAAAACCATAAAGGCAGTTTCGGGAAAAGAGATGGAGATCAATGTGGATGTTCTGTCAGTGGGGCCTCTTGTAAATCCGGATGATCTTATCATGGGAAAACTGACTGCTAGTGAAATTATAGATTTGCGGGAGTAGCGTGAAAAAAGTAATAATCGGAATCTTGTTCAGCGTGGGAGGCCTCTATCTCGCTTTTCGTCAGATGGATTTTGGAAGCATTAAGACAGTCTTAAGGTCTGTCGATTGGATATTGATTCTTATTGCTGTTGTAGTGATGATCTTTAGTGTCTGGGTAAGGGCTCTCAGGTGGCGCATTATCCTTTCTCCTATAAAAGATGTGAAGACACACCCACTCTTTGCCGCTACTATGATCGGCTATTTTGGCAACTCCGTTCTTCCATTAAGGTTGGGGGAGTTTTTAAGAGCTTATGCTCTTAACCGTAACGAACGTGCTGTAACCTTCTCCACAGCTTTTGGTACCATTGTTGTTGAGCGTGTTGTAGACATGCTGGGCATCATGATTTTGATACTTGCGTTATTTTCATCTTATGATATTCCACAGTGGCTGACAAACAGCGGTCTCTCCCTTTCGGCGGTTGTGATCATTGTGTCGGCTGTTCTCTTTTGGATTTCTGCCTCACACCACGATTGGGTGGAGAAAATAGAAAATATTGCTTTTCTTCAGCATGGTGTTGGGATTCGCCTGAAGCAGATGTTTCATTCATT